>NZ_JADOVC010000008.1:0-134631 GCF_015751645.1 Flavobacterium sp. CG_9.1 | reverse complement strand
GATGCTGCTCAAAGAGCGGCTATGGCCTATACCTTTTTTACTAACTGCAAAAAGCATAACGTAAATCCTTTTGAGTGGCTAAAATATACCCTTGAGAATATCCAATCTATAAACCACAAGAATATTACAGACCTGTATCCTCACAATTACAAGCAGCTAGCGCAATCTAAACCATTGTAAAATTACGCTCCTATCATTAATCTTATTGAACTAAACAATATGTAGTTGCTCGGGTGGATACATCTAATCCGGAAGTCATATTGAGTAGATGCTTGTTTGTAATTAAATTTTCTTTGGCTAAAGGCAAACTTGTCCAACCGGTTCCTATGTATTGCGAAACTTTAGTATTGATGTTGATGAGGTTTTCTTGTTGTGCTATTCCTGTTACAGTTGAGGTTAGTGTTTTTCCGGCGCTTGCCCAATACCAAAAAGTATTGGCGTCATGACCGTTAAAATAATTTTCCACTACGATTCTTCCGTTGACAAGAATGATAAAAGATTTAGACTTTTTGAGTTCTAAATAATCTAGTAGCGGTTGCATAGCGGTTTGTTTCCAACCTAAACTTGCAATTGATTTTGTTTCCCAAGTGGTACCAGTTAAAGGTGGAAAATAAAGGTTTTCAGTTGTTGGTGGAGTAGGAATTGGTTCCGTGGTTTCAGAACTGCAGCTGCTGCACAATAATACGATGAAGAGACTGTAGATTATTTTTGACATCTTGCTACTGATTTAGTTCTAATTCCTTTACCACCAAAAATATAGAAAATAGTTTAAAGTGTTTCTGAAATTTTTGTTTTCTTTGAAGTTAATATGAGTAACTTTGTATCTAGAATAAACGCGATTAATCACAAATTCCCTAGCCCTGATTGCAGCGTAAATCCTTTTTAGCCGCTTTTTCAGCGGGTAAAAAGATTGAAGCGTAAAGCAGGAAACAGCTCCTAAAAATAATTAGTATTATGAAAAAAACAGTTAGCATTCTATTTTTGGCATTTCTTTTTGTGGCTTGTCAGCAAAAGGTAAAGCCAGAAGATATTTCAAAAATAAATGGATATTGGGAAGTAGAGAAGGTAGTTTTTGATTCCATAAAGGACAAAGAATACGGGATGAATGAGGTGTATGATTATTTCGAAATAAAGAATAATAAAGGGATTAGGAAGAAAGTGATGCCGCAATTAGACGGTACGTTTGTGGTGAACGATACGTATGAAAACGTAACGGTTCGATTTGCGGATGACAAAGTATTCTTAGACTATTCTACGCCTTATATGAAGTGGAGTGAGGAATTAATTGCTGTTTCAGCGGAAGAATTAGTGCTGTTGAACAAGGAAAAAGTAGAATACCATTACAAAAAAGCAACACCAATAAATTTACTGGGCGATGGCAAAACGACTAAATAATCAAAGTACGATAGGGGATGTTTTGAAACAAATTATCCAGGTGAATAAACTGCAACCCGGAATGGACCAAATTGACGTGAAAGACGCTTGGAAAAACTTAATGGGAAATGGCGTGAACAGTTATACGAACAATGTGGTTTTGAAAGGAAGTACGTTGTATGTTGAGCTAACTTCGTCTGTTTTGCGGGAAGAATTAAGCCATGGAAAATCTAAAATTGTTGCTATGATTAATGAGGAATTACGACGAGATGTAGTGAAGGATGTGGTTTTGCGATAATGATTTTAGATTGCTGATTAACGATTTTTGATTTCAGATTGTAGTAAATATAAAAATTCCCGCTTCTATTGGAAACGGGAATTTTTTATTAAAATTTGAAATCTCAGATCAGCAATCTGAAATCTGAAATTAAAATTGCTCTCTTCCAGCAAAATGGAACGCACCTTCGATAGCTGCATTTTCATCGCTATCAGAACCGTGAACTGCATTTTCTCCAATAGAAGTCGCGTATGCTTTACGGATAGTTCCTTCAGCAGCTTCAGCAGGATTTGTAGCACCAATTAAAGTTCTGAAATCTTCAACTGCATTGTCTTTTTCTAAAATAGCAGCAACAATTGGTCCTCTTGACATGAATTCAACTAATTCACCGTAGAAAGGTCTTGCAGCGTGAACTTCGTAAAAAGCTTGAGCATCAGCAATTGTTAATTGTGTTAATTTCAAAGAAACGATTTTGAAACCTGCAGTTGTAATCATTGCAAGTATGTTTCCGATGTGTCCGTTAGCAACAGCATCAGGCTTAATCATTGTAAATGTTCTATTAGTAGCCATCTTTTTATTTTTTAATTTTTGTGCAAAAATAGTATTTTTTTATTGATTATTTTTACAAATTCGGCATTCAAATAACGGTTGTCTGATTAAAGTACAATAATATCAAATTGATTGTCCAATGGTTTGAGTTGCTGAACCAACGCTGGAATGATATTTTCGCCGAATTCCAAATAAAATTCCGAAAAATTAGTTTGGCGTTCTTGTAAACTTTGGTTAGGGAACAGCTCGCTTTGTAAGTTGGTAATGCGTTCTAATACGTCATTTAATTTTCTTTTTTGAGCTTTTAGCAAACGTTTTTCTAGATTGTCTAAACCTTTGATTTGTTTTTTTTCTTGTGCTTTTACAGCTCCAAGGAAAGATTCGTCCGTTTTGTTCGCTACATCATATAGACTACTAAATTGTTTTTGTAATTGTGCTTTCAAATCTACTAAATCGATTGGGAAATCTGATAATTCTTTGGTTTTAGTAGTTACTAAATGGTCCTGTTTCGAAAATAAATTCTCCCAATTCAATTCTAATTTGTCTGCTTTTTTAGCTTGCTTTTCAGTTGCCAATAGGACAGAGTTTCTAAGTAAAAGGATTGGAAAAGTTACTTTTGCAGCAGCAAAAAAGGATTTTAATTCCAACCAATAGGCAATTTCTCCACCTCCGCCGATATAGCATAAATTAGGAAGAATTACTTCCTGATATAATGGACGCATAATTACGTTAGGACTGAATTTTTCTGGATGATTTTCTAATAATGCTAGAATTTCTGTTTCAGAAAACTCAATTTTTGTATGATTTACTTTGTATTTCTGTTCTTCAAAAAGAATACGCTCGCGAAAATTATCCTCGATGTAAAACAAATTTATTTGACGGGGATTAACTTGAATCGTATATTCTTTTAATTTTTCGGCAGTTTCTAAAACTAATTTGTGGGAGGATTGGTGTAGTAATTCTTCTTTTGCAAATGGAATGAAATGGCGTTTTAAATCGGCATTATCTGCATCCAAAATGACTAATCCATACGCGCCAAAAAGTGCATTTGCCAAAAAACGTGTTGCATCGGCTAGGTTGTTGTGCGATAGATAAGAATCTTCAAATAATTTTTTTAACGTTTCGGCATTCGTACTGGAACCCAATTCCATTTTATAAACTTCCAGGAAATCAGCTAAACCATCAGTAGACAATCGTCCTACGGGACCTGTGCTTTCTTTATTCCAACGGAATTTTTTGCCTTTAAAATTGAAATAATTGATTTCTTCAAAATCATGATCTTCGGTTGCCATCCAGTAAATGGGTACGAAATTATTCGTTGGATATTTCGCTTTTAATTCAGTTGTTAAATTAATAGTCGAAATGATTTTGTACAAGAAATAAAGCGGTCCGCTGAATAAGTTTAATTGATGCCCAGTGGTAACGGTGAATGTATTTTGAAGTGCTAAATCCTTAATGTTTTGTTCCGTTATTGCGGAAGTTTCAACTTTTAAATATTGTTTTTGTAAAACAGTAACCAGCGTTTCTCGGGAAGCGTTATCAAAGTTATTTTGCTTTTCAAGAATTTGAGCTTCAAAGCTTTCAAGTGTTGGAAATCTGTTATATAAGGATGATAAATTGGTTTTTTGGTCTAAATAATCATTCATCAAAGGAGAGAAATATCCGGAATTCTGATAGCTGATACAGTCGGTTGGCATAATAAAGTTTTATAAGATGCTAAATTACCATTAATTATTGGAATTATTTATTTGTTACTTTCGAAAAATAGTATCATTTTTATTGAAATATTTTTAACAATCTTATGAAAGATAATTCAATGCCTAACGCTAAAAACTCAGTAAAACATGTTCTTTTTGGTAGTTTAATAGGTACTACGATAGAGTTTTTTGATTTTTATATTTATGCGAATGCCGCTGTATTGGTTTTTCCACAATTATTCTTTCCAAGTTCAGATAACACCTTGGCGACTTTACAATCATTAGCTACTTTTTCAATTGCTTTTTTATCGCGTCCGCTTGGTTCCGCGTTTTTTGGACATTATGGTGATAAAATAGGACGTAAATTTACTTTGGTAGCTGCTTTATTGACTATGGGAATTTCGACTGTAGCTATTGGTTTTTTACCCAGTTATGCCAGTATTGGAGTTGCGGCTCCTTTGTTGTTGATGTTGTGTCGATTTGGGCAAGGTGTTGGTTTAGGAGGCGAGTGGGGAGGAGCGGTATTGTTAGCTATTGAAAATGCACCACCAAATAAAAGAGCTTGGTACGGCATGTTTCCACAACTTGGTGCTCCTATTGGTTTGTTGCTTTCCGGCGGAACATTTTTGTTATTGACCGATACCTTGAGTAATGACGATTTTATGAATTACGGCTGGCGTATTCCGTTTATAGCTAGTTCACTTTTGGTCGTAATCGGTTTTTATATTCGAACTAAAATCACTGAAACTCCGTCTTTTGAAAACTCAAAAAAAGAACAGGAAGAGGTAAAAATCCCCTTTTTAACGCTGATTAAATCGTATAAAAACCAATTAATTTTTGGGACTTTTGCTGCCGTGACTACCTTTTTAGTTTTTTATTTAATGACAGTTTTTACATTGAGTTGGGCTACATCCGACTTAGGTTTTGCAAAAAGAGATTTCTTATTGATTCAGTTGTTTTCGGTACTGTTTTTTGCGGCGTTTATTCCCATTTCGGCGGTTGTTGCTGATATAATTGGGCGACGTAAAATGCTGATTATTGCCAAAACTGCTATTGCGGTGTTTGGTTTTGCATTTTCTTACTTTTTGAACTCAGGAAGTTCGGTCATGATTACTGTATTTTTATGCACTGGAATGGCTTTGATGGGATTTACTTATGGTCCGTTGGGTACTTTTTTGTCTGAATTGTTTCCTACTGCCGTTCGGTATTCAGGAGCTTCTTTGACCTTTAACTTAGCTGGAATTTTGGGAGCTGCTTTTGCACCCATGATTGCGATTTGGTTAGCAAGCACTTATAGTTTGACTTACGTTGGATTTTATCTGACCATAGCGGCTTGTATTTCGTTGTTTGCATTACTGGTGATTAGTAAAGAGGAGCATAAATTTTAAAATATAAAAGATTTTAAATAGAAAGGGCGACTGAAATTTTTCAGCCGATCTTTTTCTATCGTTTCAAACTAAAATGCCCTTTGTCTTCTTTTCCATCTGCTCGAGTGGCTATAAACCAATAATCAGTGGCGGGAAGTTGTTGATTATTATAAGTTCCGTTCCAAGTTTCATTTTGATTTAGAACTGTTATTAATTTCCCATAGCGATCAAAGATTTTAATTCCGGTATTAGGTTTCAAATAAGCAAAATTAATAGTCCAAGTATCATTAAACCCATCTCCGTTTGGCGTGAAGAATTTTGGGTAAGGAAGTTCATCTACTAAATCAAGACAGCCTGCATTTGTTGCTTCAAGAATATTCACTGTTATCGGAGTTCGTAAACTTTCGCAGTTGTTTATAGTTTGAGATGCGTAATAAGTCATTTCATTTTCAAGTACAATCGATTCAGATAATGTAGTTAAAGAGGAAAGGCTTGTGTACCATTTTATGTTTTGTCCTTCGATAGCGATATTGCTAATTTTTGTATTTTCTTGAATGCAGAAAGTTTGGTTTGGATTACCAATGGGTATTTGTGTATCCTGAATCGTTACCGTAATTGCTATTTTTTCACTTTCGCAGTCATTTAATGTTTGCGTAGCGTAATAGGTTACGCCATTTGATAATACAGTTGTTTCAGCTAAAGCCGTTCCATTGGTTAAGGCATCATACCATTTAATATTGGAACCCAAAATATTTAGATTGGAAATTTGTGCATTTTCATCAATACAAAATTGTTGATTAGTGTTACCTGTTGGAGGTGGAGTGTCATAAATTCGAATTAAAATAGCAATTCTGTCACTTTCACAACCTATAGTTTGCGAGGCATAATAGCTTTTGTTATTTTCAAGTAAAGTAGAATTTGGTAAACTAATTGCACTAAAATTAGTTTCATACCAGTTTAGGTCTTGTCCAGCTATTTGGATAGCGCTCAACCTTGCGTTTTCTTTTTTACAGAAATTTTGATTTGCATTTGCAGTTGGAGTAGCGGGCGTATTTACAATTGAAATGGTGATTCCAATTCGTTCGCTTTCGCAAGTATTTATAGTTTGAGTTGCATAATAAGTCATGCCGTTTTGCAAAGAAGTTGAATTAGACAATAGCGTTCCAGAGGAGTTATACCATTTTATAGAAGTTCCAGAAATCTGGACGGTGTCTAAAGTAGGGTTTTGACTGGAACAAAAAGTTTGATTTGCATTTCCTGTTGGAGCGAGTGTATTTTGAATGTTTATGAGGACAGGAATTCTTTCACTTTCGCAACTGTTAATGGTTTGAGAAGCGTAATAAGTATTTCCGTTTTGTAATGAAGTTGTAATTGATAAAAGTGATCCATTGGTTAAACTATCATACCATTTTATGTTTTGTCCTGAGATGATTATGTCGTTAATGGTTGCATTTTCTTGGATGCAGAAAGTTTGGGGAGAAGTTGCAGTTGGTAAAGGTTGAGGAGTAATAATAACCGTTTGGTTTTGTGTTGCTGTATTTCCGTTTCCATCATTATAATTCCAAACCACCGTATAGGTTCCGGGTAAACTATAGGAAAGTGCACTTGCAGTCGTCGCTGTAATCGTACCTGCACAACTATCTGTTGCTGTTGGGATTGTAGTAATTACTGTGTTGCAATCTCCGGTAAGTGTTGGTAGGGTTGTACTATCTGGAATTGGCAATTCAATATCTCCAACAATTACAGCGACTGTTTTTGTATCATCACAACCGCCTGTTCCCGTAATTAAACAACGGTATTCGCCGCTATTTAAAGTTGTTGCGTTAAGAATAGTTGGATTTTGTAGAGTAGAAGTAAATCCGTTTGGCCCCGTCCAAGTATAATTGGTTCCGCCGGAAGCATTTAATTCGATAGTATTACTAATACAGATTGGGGAATTGCTAAAGGCTAAAGGATTCGATAGGCAGTCTTGAAATTTTGCGATAAAAGTATTACCGTCTGCAAGTGTTGGATATTCTGTTCCTACTGTACCAAGATTAGTACTTCCTGTTGTTCCAATAGTATAAATGTTTCTTCTATCGTAAAAAATATTTTTTATATAATCTTGATTAGCTCCCCCATAATAAGTACCCCATTCTAGTTTTCCATAAGTGTCAAACTTTGAAATAAAGCCTTCATCAGAACCATTATTTACAGGCTGAAAACTCCCAGTGGTAGCAATGTCTGTTTGGCTCCTTGTATTTCCTGTTATATAAACATCTCCGTTTGCAGAGGTAAAGCTACTTTCACAATTATCAATTCCTATAAAATTATTTGAGCCATAATAAGTTCCCCATTGTCTGATACCCTCAGTATTAAATTTAGCAATAAATGCATCAACACCTCCTACCGCTTGATTTTCTTTATGAGAGTCTGTAGTCGAAATGTTATTTATACTATTTGTTGTTCCGGTAATGTAAATGTTATTCAATTCATCCGTTCCTAAGCCAGTTACACGGTCGTAATAATCATTTACTGAAATGAAAAAAGAGGCATCCCCACCATAATAAGTACACCATATTCGCTGTTCTAATGAATTAAATTTAACTATGAAAGCATCAATGTAATAAACTTGTGTTTGGTGTGCACCAGGAGTAGAAATATCAGGCTGGTTGGAGCCAAAAAGCGAATATTGTCCTGATAGAATTAAATTGTTACTGTTGTCAACGGCTGAATAAGTTACTTTTCCAGGGAAATAACTTCCATGTATATTATTTCCCAAAGAAGAGAATTTAGCGTAGAAACCGCAGCCGTTAAAAGTATTATTATTTAGTGATTGGAATGCATTACTTGTTGCAATTCCCCCAGAACTATTTGTTTCTCCTGCAATGATTAAATTTTCTTGATTGTCTAAACTTAAAGTATTTATTTTTTCTCTATCGCTGCCGCCAAATAATGTTCCCCATATTAGTTGTCCATTAGCGTTAAATTTAAGAATTAATCCGTCCAGTGAGAAATCAGGATTAGTAGTTTTGTATGCTCCAGGAGTAGTCAGATTATTTCCAGAATTATAGCCATAATCAGAGCCTCCAATGTAAATGTCGTTATTGGTGTTAACTGCAAGATCACTAATCATAGCAGAATTAATGTAAGTGCCCCATATTTTTTTGCCATCTGGTGTAAATTTTGAAAGGAATGATGCATCCCAAATTGATATTTTTGTGGTTTGAAAACCACCAGAAGTAGCAATATTTGTTGCACTTGAGGTTTCTCCTGTGATGATAACATTTCCAGATTTATCCGCTCTTATCTTTTGAGTGAGATTTCCGCTAGCTCCCCCAAAGTAAGTCCCCCACAACCGCACCGGAACTGGGTCTATAATTACTGTTTTATCAGTTGTAATATTTGCAGTTTCAAAACCATAAATATTATTTTTGATTTTTTTGTAACCAACAGTAATTTTTCTTTTGATTTCTCCTTCTTCTGTCCAACTAGCGGGTAGAGTTTCTTCCATCTTACCAAAACGAACATTCATTTGGATTTTGTTATCGACTAAATCCGTTTTGACTCCATTAAACTTCATTTGAATATCCGAAATTTTACCTTTTGGGTGTACCACAAAATTATATTCCACTGTTTTTAAAGTGTCTTTTGGAACAAAAAAAACCACATCAATATTGGGGTAAATATTTTTATATGTAATTTGCTGGTACAGATGCACGTTAACGACACCCTCGGGTTTATTCGGGACATTGTAATAATTATCATAATCTTTTGAAGCTTCGGCTGTAACTAATTCTACGTTTGGATTGGAATTAACAAAATCAATGTCTACTCTGTGAAATACATATTCTAAAGTGTAATCCGGTGTTTTATTATCGTTTTTTGCTAGCGATGAAAAAGTATTGCTGCCCTCGATACGCTGTTTTACAGACTTTTTTATAACTTCATAAATATCATAGGAGAATCCATTCTTTTTTATTTGAACGTTTAATCCATCAGTATTTAATAAAAACTGAACGCCTGGATTTGGTTTTCCGTTTTGGTCTGTAATTTGTCCTTTGTTTTCAATGAAACCTATTGATTTCTTTTTTTGTTGTGCAAAAGAAGGAGTAATAATTAATAATAAAAAGGAAAGTACTATATGTTTCATTCGAGTTATTATAAGGACTGTGCATGTAATTAAATATCTACAAAACAAAACTACTATTTTTTATTTAAAAAGATAACGGCAGTCTCTAGCATGTTTTGACAATAACTATTTAAATATCCCTTATTTTTGCACAAAACTTATTTCTTTTGAAAACTAAATTATTTTTAATTACGCCGCCTTTTACCCAACTGAATACACCGTATCCAGCAACCGCATATATTAAAGGGTTTCTGAATACTAAAGGCATTGAATCGGTACAAGCGGATTTAGGCATCGAAGTGATTTTGAAATTGTTTTCAAAAGAAGGGCTTATAGATTTGTTTAAAGTTTCAAGTTTAAAATTTAACGTTCTAAAAATTTCAGATAATTCCAAACGTATTTACGCTTTACAAGACGAATACATCAAAACAATCAACCCTGTAATTGCATTTTTACAAGGAAAAAATCCAACATTAGCACTCCAAATTTGTCAAGAAGATTTCTTGCCAGAAGCGTCCCGATTTGCACAATTAGAAGAATTAGATTGGGCTTTCGGTACTATGGGAACACAGGACAAAGCGAAACATTTGGCGACTTTGTACCTTGAAGATATCTCTGATTTTATAGTAGAATGTGTTGATTCTAATTTTGGATTCAGTCGCTATGCGGAACGTTTGGGTCGAAGCGCTAATTCGTTTGATGAATTGTATGAAGCTTTACAGCAAGAACCAACCTATATTGATACTACTCTTCTTTCGATTCTAAAAGAAAAAATAGAGAATATCCAACCCACAATGTTGCTGATTTCAGTTCCGTTTCCAGGAAACTTATATGCAGCCTTTCGTTCCGCTCAATGGGTCAAAAAGCATTATCCGAAAATTAAAATTTCAATGGGTGGCGGTTTCCCAAATACAGAACTTCGTTCGCTTTCAGATGCACGCGTTTTTGAGTTCATTGATTATATCACGTTGGATGATGGCGAAAGACCAATTGAAGAATTAATAAATGCTGTCACTTCGAGCGCGTCATCCCGAGCGGAGTCGATAGAAGAGAAGCTATATAAGAGGACTTTTTTATTAGAAGATGGAAAAGTGGTTTACAAAAATAATTCCCTAAAACACGATTATAAACAAGCGCAAGTGGGCACGCCTGATTATTCAGATTTGCTTTTGGATAAATACATTTCGGTTATCGAAATTGTGAATCCAATGCACCGCATGTGGAGCGACGGTCGCTGGAATAAGCTAACTATGGCACACGGTTGTTATTGGGGAAAATGTACTTTTTGTGATATTTCTTTGGATTATATTAAGATCTACGAACCCGTTGCTGCCAATTTATTGTGTGATCGAATGGAGGAAATGATTGCTCAAACAGGCGAGAACGGATTTCATTTTGTTGATGAAGCCGCTCCTCCAGCTCTAATGCGGGCTTTGGCACTCGAAATTCTTCGCAGGAAATTAGCAGTTACGTGGTGGACGAACATTCGATTTGAAAAAAGTTTTACAAAAGATTTATGTTTGCTACTAAAAGCTTCTGGTTGTATCGCTGTATCTGGTGGTCTCGAAGTCGCTTCGGATCGATTATTAAAGTTAATAGATAAAGGGGTTACGGTCGAACAAGTCGCGAAAGTGACTCGGAATTTCACTGAAGCAGGTGTAATGGTTCATGCCTATTTGATGTACGGATATCCTACACAAACGATTCAGGAAACGGTAGACAGTCTCGAAATGGTAAGACAATTGTTTGAAGTTGGCGTTTTACAATCTAGTTTTTGGCATCAATTTGCTATGACGGCACATAGTCCAGTTGGCTTGTATCCAGAGAAGTTTGGTGTGGTAAAGGAAACCGAAGCGATTGGAACTTTCGCTAATAACGATATTAATTATACCGATTCAACCGGAATCGATCATGATAAATTCAGTTTTGGACTCAAGAAATCCTTGTTCAACTTCATGCACGGAATCTGTTTTGATTATGAATTGCAGGATTGGTTCGAGTTTAAAATTCCAAAAACTAAAATCTCGCCTGATTTCATTTTTGATGCTTTAGAAGAAGAGGATGATTTTTACATAAAGCCAACTGCCAAAATTGTTTGGTTGGGAGGGAAGCCCTTTATAGAAAATTTTACTAAATCTAAAAAAGGGAATTCTTGGGAATTGATGACGTTGACTTTTCATGATAAAAAAGAAAGTTTTAGTATTCAAACTAATAAAAAGGAAGGGGAATGGTTGACCGAAATACTTCTAAAAATCTCCGTTTCCAATGCTAAAATTTATATTTTTCAAGAAATTAAATCTGATTTTGAAACTCAATTGGAAGACTTCGAATTATTTTGGTATTCAAAACCCATCAAAACCTTAAGAGAATTTGGGTTACTAGTTTTGTAAATTTATTTTAGTAAAACTATACTAAATTAGCATAAAACATCTGTTTTAAATGTACGCAAACGTTTTCTTTACTTATTTTTACATCCAATAAAAAATGTACTTATGAGTATTGGTTATAAAGTAAATGTAAATGACACTTTTCATTTTGATATTGAAAAGAAGGATATTTCACAATTAGACGCAGTGCGTATGGAAACAAATAAATTCCATATACTACATGAAAACACCCCTTTTAAAGCGGAAATCCTAACGTCCGATTTCAATCAAAAAAGCTATACCGTTAAGGTAAACAACAACACTTATACCGTAACGATAGCAAATCACCTCGACTTGCTCATCAAGGAAATGGGATTTGAAGTGGGTATTACCAAACAGGTAAACTTCATTAAAGCGCCTATGCCTGGACTAATTTTGGAAATTAGTGTTGTGGTGGGTCAAGAAGTGAAAGAAAACGATAATCTAATCATTCTTGGAGCCATGAAAATGGAAAACAGTTTCCTTTCGCCACGTGATGGGGTTATCAAATCTATTTCAATTGCTATGGGAGATGCAGTAGAGAAAGGGCAACTTTTAATTGAATTCGAATAATAAATTACCGCTAATTTGCTTATTCAAAATCGAGGACCCCAACATAAGGGAGTCTAGTAGAATTAAAAAACAGCGAATCTGTGGTTAAAATAATCAAAATGAAAAAAATATTAGTTGCCAATAGAGGGGAAATTGCCATCAGGGTAATGAAAACCGCACAAAAAATGGGCATTAAAACAGTTGCCGTTTATTCAACTGTAGATCGAAATGCACCTCACGTAAAATTTGCTGATGAAGCGGTTTGGATTGGTGAAGCACCTTCAAGTCAATCCTATTTGCTAGGACACAAAATCATTGAGGTAGCCAAAACCTTAAATGTAGATGCAATTCATCCTGGTTATGGATTTTTGAGTGAAAATGCAGATTTTGCTGAAGAGTGTGAAAAAAATGACATCATATTCATTGGTCCAAAATCCAAAGCTATTAGGGTTATGGGGAGTAAATTAGCAGCTAAAGAGGCTGTTAAAGACTATAATATTCCTATGGTTCCAGGTGTAGACGAAGCAATTACAGATATCGAAAAAGCAAAAGTAGCTGCTAAAGCAATCGGTTTTCCTATTCTTATAAAAGCTTCAGCCGGTGGCGGTGGAAAAGGAATGCGTGTGGTGGAAAGTGAAAGTGATTTTGAATCTCAAATGAACCGTGCAATTAGCGAAGCAATTGCAGCCTTTGGGGATGGTTCTGTTTTTATCGAAAAATATGTAGCCTCACCACGGCATATCGAAATTCAAGTTATGGCTGACAGTCACGGAAATATATTGTATTTATTCGAAAGGGAATGCAGCATCCAGCGTCGTCACCAAAAAGTAATTGAAGAAGCACCTTCATCCGTTCTCTCGCCTGAATTGCGCAAGCAAATGGGAGAAGCGGCTGTTTTAGTGGCTAAATCATGTGATTATTTAGGTGCGGGAACAGTAGAGTTTTTATTGGACGAAAATAATAACTTCTATTTCCTTGAAATGAATACCCGTTTGCAAGTGGAACACCCTGTTACAGAATGGATCACAGGTACTGATTTAGTAGAATTGCAAATCAGAGTAGCGAGAGGCGAAGTTTTATCGATGAAGCAAGAAGATTTAAAAATCAAAGGTCACGCTGTCGAATTGAGAGTCTATGCAGAGGATCCTACAAATGACTTTCTACCAAGTGTTGGGAACTTGGAGGTATATGAATTGCCTGTGGGTGAAAATATACGCGTCGATAATGGTTTTGAACAAGGCATGGATATCCCTATTTATTACGATCCTATGGTGGCCAAGTTAATTACTTATGGAGCAACTCGTGAAGAAGCGATTCAGTTGATGATTAAAGCGATTGATGGGTATCATGTGGAAGGAGTACAAACTACTTTGCCTTTTGGGAAGTTTGTTTTTGAACATGAAGCCTTTCGTTCGGGAAATTTCGACACTCATTTTGTAAAGAAATATTACAATGCGGAGATATTGAAAAACCAAATGGCTAAAGAAGTCGAAATTGCAGCTCTTGTGGCTATGAAACAGTATTTTGAAGATCAGAAAATCATACGATTACCAATTCAGTAAATTATGGAATCTAAAATAAAAGTATTAAACAATAAAATTGCCGAAGCGCATTTAGGTGGTGGTAAAAAACGCATCGAGAAACAACATTCCAATAAAAAATTAACCGCCAGAGAGCGTGTTGAGTACTTAATGGATGAAGGATCTTTTGAAGAAATTGGAATGTTGGTCACACACCGTACTTCTGATTTTGGAATGGAAAAAGAATTGTATTATGGCGATGGTGTTATCACAGGATACGGAGCTATAAATGGAAGATTGGTTTATATATTTGCCCAAGATTTCACTGTTTTTGGCGGTTCATTGTCAGAAACTCATGCCGAAAAAATTTGTAAAGTCATGGATATGGCGGTCAAAATGGGAGCGCCAATGATAGGATTAAACGATTCTGGCGGAGCACGTATTCAGGAAGGTGTGCGTTCTTTGGGTGGTTATGCCGATATTTTTTATAGAAACGTTCAAGCTTCAGGAGTGATTCCTCAGATTTCAGCTATTATGGGCCCCTGCGCTGGTGGAGCGGTCTATTCTCCTGCCATGACTGATTTTACTTTGATGGTAGAAGATACTAGTTATATGTTTGTCACAGGACCCAATGTTGTTAAGACCGTAACCAATGAAACTGTAACCTCAGAGGAATTAGGAGGGGCAAGTACACATTCAACTAAGTCAGGTGTGGCGCACTGCACTTCTGCAAATGATGTAGAATGTTTAGAGGATCTCAAGCGATTGCTGAGCTATTTGCCACAGAGCAATAAAGAAACAGCCCGCGATTTGCCTTATGAATTAGGGAATGAGATTCGGGAGCAATTATCAAATATAATTCCTGATAATCCTAATAAACCGTATGACATGCATAGTGTAATTGGTGGGATTATTGATGAAGATTCGTTTTTTGAAGTTCATAAAAATTATGCTGAAAATATTCTGGTGGGTTTTGCTCGATTGGGAGGAAAAAGCATTGGTATTATTGCTAATCAACCTATGGTTTTAGCAGGCTGTTTGGATGTGAACAGTTCCAAAAAAGCGGCACGATTTACCCGTTTTTGTGATTGTTTTAATATTCCTTTATTGGTTTTGGTGGATGTACCAGGTTTTTTACCTGGAACGGATCAGGAGTGGAATGGTATTATAGTTCATGGAGCTAAATTATTGTATGCCTTAAGCGAAGCGACCGTGCCAAGAGTGACGGTTATTACACGAAAAGCTTATGGAGGTGCGTACGATGTGATGAATTCAAAACACATTGGTGCCGATATGAATTTTGCTTGGCCAACTGCTGAAATTGCCGTAATGGGAGCTAAAGGTGCCTCTGAAATTATTTTCAAAAAAGAAATCAGTGATGCAGACGATCATGAAGCAAAATTATTAGAAAAAGAAGCAGAATATGCCACTTTGTTTGCTAATCCTTACACTGCTGCACAACGTGGTTTTGTGGATGAGGTGATTTTACCACAAGATACCCGCCGCAAATTGATAAAAGCATTTAGTATGCTTGAAAATAAAGAAAGTATCACTCCGAATAGAAAACACGGAAACATTCCTTTGTAATTTTTTGGGTAAAAATAAAACAACCAGCTCTAATCCAGCTGGTTTTTTTATGGGTACACTTTTAATGTAAATGAAGTGAAAAAAAAGTAAAATTGACTTTATGACTGCACGTATTGAAGGGATAGTAGTACCAAGGGAATTTTCAGATTGAACCTGTAGCTAAGAGAATATAGATTACTTGTCAAAATTATTTTTATTTAGAATTACGAATTGTATTGGCAACCCAATATCCTAAAAATTTTTAGCAACACACCACAATCTAACCATTACACGCTTAAATTAATTATAATTTCATTTTAAATTTCTCCAAGCAACTAATTTGAAGACGCCTAGTACTGAATTTACTAATGGCGTATTACAACACTAGTTGCAGTAGTGGTGGAACAAAAGTTAGCATTTCAACTTGATCGTCTTGTCCTTTAAAAGATAAAAACAAAGTGGAATGTAACAAGTAGTAAATCTGTAAAATTAGTTGGAAAAAATCTATTGTGTAGTTTAAAATTGGCAACAGTTAAGTTAAAGATTTTGTTGGAAAGTTTACGATTGTAAAACAGATGTTATAATGATGAACTTCATGAGTTTAAATAGTTGCAGTTTTTTTTTATCATAAAAAAAACATAACTTGCGCCAGCAAAAAAAGTGATATATCCTACAAAACATCAAGTAAGATGTTTTTGGTTTCTCTTTTTTTATCTGCCTACAATATGAAGAGATTAATTAACCTGAATACCTATTTTAAGCTATTGTTGCTGATCGCC
This sequence comes from Flavobacterium sp. CG_9.1, assembly GCF_015751645.1. NCBI lineage: Bacteria > Pseudomonadati > Bacteroidota > Flavobacteriia > Flavobacteriales > Flavobacteriaceae > Flavobacterium > Flavobacterium sp. CG_9.1. The sequence goes on along the minus strand of NZ_JADOVC010000008.1, from coordinate 118,434 downwards.
TCAGCGACTGTATTCTTTTTTATACTTTATACTTCCTTATACCTTTATACCGTTCAAGAAGAACAGCACTTTTATAAAACTACTCACAGTCGATATAACAATGAAGTAAAATCCTTATTTATACTGAACTCTAGAACACCAACTGCCACAGTTATAGATGTTACATTTTGGGATGAGTTAGTTCAATTCACCAAAACAAAGGATAATAAATGGTATAATAAATACATCTCTAATGAATTTCAATCCTATGAGGCAGATTACGTTGGGATTTATGATTTAGACCGCAAATTATTAAATAAGACAAGATCATCTAAGATTAAAAGTTTTGACTTTATTCCTAAGGAGATGATGACTGCACTTTATAACTCTAAATTTAAAAGGTTCTATATTAAGCTTCCAGAAGGTGTTGTTGAAGTTTTTGGTGCGACAATACATCCTTCTAATGATCCAAAAAAGAATAAAACAAAACCTTCCGGTTATTTTTTTATGGCTCGACTTTTAGATGCGTCTTTTTTCGAGTCTTTAGAAGATATTAGTAGTTCTAAAGTTAGTATAGCATTTGCAAATCAAAAAATTAAGGCGGAAGATGATTTTGTAACTGTTGGGCTAAATTTAAAGGATTGGAAAAATAACATAGTAAGCACGTTGCTTTTTAAAAGACCTTTTAATTTAAATTACAGTAAAACGAAAGAAATTCTTTTTATAGTGGTCATAGCTTCGATCATTAATATTTTTATTTTCATCTACTATACTAAAAAATGGGTTTACGATCCTTTAAAATTAATTAAAAATATCTTAGAAACAGGCAGTAGTAATTCAATAACGAGTTTAAAGAAATCCAAAGGCGAGTTTGGTTATATTGGGAATCTTTTTGAAGAAAATAGCAATCAACGGAAACAATTAGAAATCGCTAAACAAAAGGCAGAAGAAAGCGATACTTTAAAATCTGCTTTTTTAGCTAATTTGTCGCATGAGATTAGGACTCCCATGAATGCCATAATTGGCTTTAGTGATTTACTAATGGATGCTAATTTGAAAGAAAAGGAAAAAATAGACTATTTAAAAATCATAAAAAATAGCGGAAATAGCTTGGTTTCCATTATTGAGGATTTGATTGAAATGTCTAAAATTGATGCGAAGCAAATTACGCCAAATTATAAAGGGTTGGATTTAGAAAAATGTATCGCAGAACTATATCACGCCATTAAGATTACTATTCCCAAAGATAAAGATATCGAGTTTTATATTGTAAAAAATCCTGAGGTCCTGCAAGGCGCTATTATTACTGACGAAACGAAACTGAAACAGATTATCGTAAATTTAATTACAAATGCCGTTAAATTTACAGAGAAAGGTTTTGTTTCCTTTGGATATAAAATAAATAAAGAAAAAGAACTTTTAGAGTTCACGATCGAAGATTCGGGCCTTGGAATTAGTGAAAATTATTTAAAAATCATCTTTGATCGCTTCAGAAGAATTGAAGATAATTCCACAAATGACACCACAGGACTAGGCCTTGGTTTGTCTATTACTAAGGCGTATGTCGAAATGTTAGGTGGCGAAATAAATGTGAAATCAACAATTGGGTTTGGATCTATTTTTACGTTTACAATACCCTTGCGGTTTGATCAAACAATAAATAAAAATATTCAAAAGAAGTCAATTTCGTTTCCGGGTAATCATGAGAACGAAATAATTTTAATTGCTGAGGACGATAATATTAATTTCTTGTTGTTAAAGAAGATTATTGAATCAAAAAATCATACGGTTTTGCGAGCGCATAATGGCCAAGAAGCCGTAGCTATTTGTGTTGAAAATCCCAATATTAGTTTGGTCTTTATGGATATCAAAATGCCTATTTTAAATGGTTTCGAAGCATTCGAACAAATAAGAGCCATTAAACCAGAGCTTCCTGTAATAGCGCAGACTGCTTATTCTTCTTTTGAAGATAGAGAAAAAATCTTGCAGTTTGGTTTCGTCGATTACATTACAAAACCATTGGATAAAGAAAAAATATTTGAATTGTTGGATTCGATTTTTATGGAAATTAACTCCTAAATTCCATACCATTACGCTAGAGAACTCTATAAAGTCAATTTTTTTAATAAGTAGAAAACGTAAGAACCTAAAAGGTTATATTGGCACTTTCTTCTAAAGTAAAGAATTATAATTGCCAAACTGATTTCTTTTCAATCAGATCTAATAAAAAGCAATTGGATAATTTTAGCATGAATTTGAAAACATTTTCAGCTGCTTCCTAACTACCTTTACAACGAATTTTAAATACAACGAACATGATCTTTAAATCCATAAATCCATTTTCACAAGAAGTGATTGCTGAACATGAAGTATTAACAAATACGCAACTCAATCACAAGCTTAAATTGTCTGAAAACGCTTTTAAAGATTGGAAAACTACTTCTTTTCAAGAAAGAGCAGATAAAATGCAAAGACTTGCGGTTATTTTAAGAGAAAATAAAGAAAAATTAGGATTGCTTATTACGAATGAGATGGGCAAAATTATAGCTGAAAGTATGGCTGAAGTTGAAAAATCAGCAAGTAATTGTGATTTTTACGCAGAGCATGCAGAGGAAATGTTGCAAGACGAATATTATAGCACACCATTCAAGAGCATGTCTGTTTATGATCCTATGGGAGCTGTTTTTGCAATAATGCCATGGAATTATCCTTTTTGGCAAGTACTGCGTTATGCCGCACCAGCAATTATGGCGGGAAACGTTACCCTTTTAAAACATTCATCCAATGTAATTGGGTGTGCTAAGGCGATTGAAAGTGCTTTTTTAGAAGCCGGTTTTCCTGAAGGAGTTTTTCAACAAATAAGCATTGAAATACCGCAAGTCGAAAGTGTTATAGCTTCTGATATTGTCCATGGTATTACTTTGACCGGTAGCGAGGGGGCAGGTTCTTCAGTAGCTTCATTGGCGGGAAAACACATAAAAAAAACAGTAATGGAGTTGGGAGGTTCAGATGCTTTTATCGTGTTAAATGATGCTGAGCTAGAGAAAGCCGCCCATGTTGCGGCACAATCCCGAATGTTAAACGCGGGTCAGGCTTGCATCTGCGCGAAACGTTTTATAGTTACAGAAAAAGTAGCTGATGAATTTGTGTCACTTTTTACGCAAAATATAAAAGCATTAAAACAGGGTAATCCAGTACAAGAAGGAATTCATATGGGACCTTTGGCTCGATTAGATTTAGCAGAAACTTTAGGTGATCAATTGGAAAAATCACTAAAACAAGGAGCAAAATTAATAGTCGGAGGAGAGTGGGAAAGCTGTAATTTCCAGCCTACTTTAATTGATTTCGTAGCCGTTGATTCAATTGCATTTCAGGAAGAAACTTTTGGTCCACTGGCAACGGTTAGTAGAGCCAAAGATGAAAATGATGCCATTGCCATTGCCAATACTCATAGATATGGATTAGCTGCTGCAATCTGGACTGAAGACCGTGAGCATGCCTATACACTAGCAAGAAAAATAGAAGCAGGAAATGTTTTTGTGAATTCCTTAGTCCGTTCGGATTCGAGAGTTCCTTTTGGGGGAATAAAAAAATCTGGTTATGGTAGGGAGTTAGGAGCGGTTGGAATCAAAGAATTTATGAATATGAAATCTTTAGTTATCGAATAATATTTTTTTCTTCAAAAGGGAAAGCTATAGTTTAATTAAAAAACGAGAATAGAAATTGTATTTACAAAATCTATTCTCGTTTTATTTTTTTGCTCTGATCAAAAGCGCTTTGTGTCTTTCCTTGCAAAGCGTATGTCCCTTTCTTAATAGGTATACATAACTGCTTTTAAATCTTTAGACTTGGTGGAAAGAATCACAATAAAAGGATATCCTTTATCAGCCGCATTTTGTTTTAATCTTCTTGCTGCTCCATCCTTAAAAGATTGATTACTTTCTCCTTTAGTTTTTCCTAAAAAGCTTGTAATCGTACCGGATTCTCGTAGGCCTTCGGTTTGTGAGGCGTTTAACACGATGACTTTCGTATAATCGGCCTTGCCAGATGGTATTATCTTTTCGGATATGGTTTTAGCTTCATTTTTCGATTTTTCGTGTAGTTGGGAAATTGCGAATTGGCTAACTTTCTTTTCTTCGTTGCTTTCTACATTGGTATAGTAAACTAAATTGTTTTCAATTTTAATGAAGTTTACCTCCATTGTTTCTCCGTTATGTTTTGTAATCTCATGAGTTTGTGCCATCACTGAGACTGTAAGTGAAAGTGCGAGTATTGTGAATATATTTCTCATTATAGTATAGATTTTTATCTAGGTGTTTTTTTAAGCTTTTTGTACGTGTATTTCCTTTTTATTATGGACGCTGGAATTCGTTATCCTTGCTTTGGTGGTGGAGTAGTATTTTGTAAGGCATATTCCTTCATGCTAAACAAATCAGTAGAATGAATCCTGATTTTTTCGAAAGTAAAAAATTCTAAAGAGTGGTGACATTCAATAGTCGTTAGGAAAAGTGTTTTTGCTTGGGTTTCTAAATTATTTTCCTCTAAGTTCTTTTCTGATTGTTCGTAAAAATCAAATTTTTTATCACCAGTTAGTACAGCAAATCCATCACTTATCCATACAAAAGAGAAAGTGACCAATGCTAAAAATAAACAAGTTTTGACCAGTATTTGATTCATTTCCTAAAAATAATAAAAAAGGAAACTAAACACAATTAAAATTTTCATAAAAAAAATAAAGAGCAATTTGTTTCGATGCTTTAAATCGATGGTTTGGGCGTTGTCAAAATAGGGTGTAACATTATTTTAGCAAGAATAAATCAAATAATTTGTTGTTTTGTATTTTTTTGATAAATTATTTATTTTTATTTAAAATGTATTTTTTAATGGGGGTGTCTTTAAAATAAAACGTTTAAAAACGATATTTTTGGATTTAAAAACTAAAAAATTATTTAAAAATTCAAAAAAAACAGGGGTAAAGAATAAAATAATATTATTGAATTTTTAAAATAGGTCCTAAAAAATAGGGAATAAACATTTAATTTTATTCATTTTTCGTTATTGATAATTCTTCTTAAATCTCGATAAAAAAGTAGAAAATAGTAATTCAAGTGGGATAAAAGTTAATAAATTCGCTTTAATAAAAAGAGAATTTTAGGGTATAAAAGGCATTAAAAATAATTATTTATTGATCTAATACTGTCTTAAAACTCCAAAAATTAAAACCAAAACCGATTAATTATCAAACTTATTACGAATCAAAACAACCAAACATGAAAAACCAACTAGCTACTTTAGTAATTTTACTAACAACTACCTTAACATTTGCACAAGAAACAACTCCTGCTCCAGCAACCACTTTTGCAGGATCAGCGGACGCCTATTACAAGTATGATTTTTCTGGGATAGATAACAGTTTAACGAGTTTTACGAATTCTCATAACTCCTTTGAATTAGGAATGGCTTCTATCGAGGCTTCCCATAAAATGGGTAAAGCATCTGTTTTTGTAGATTTAGGTTTTGGAAATAGAGCGGCTCAATTTACTTATAATGATGGGCCGGAAACATTTATGATTAAACAATTGAATTTTACTTATGAATTTTCAGATAAATTTAAAGTAACCGCTGGAAGCTTTGGTACTCACATTGGATATGAATTAGTAGATGCAGTCGATAATAAGAATTACAGTATGTCTTATGCATTTACTTATGGTCCTTTCTTTAATACGGGCGTAAAAGCACAATATACATCAGGAAAGTTTAGCCTTATGGCTGGTGTTTCGAACCCAACCGATTTTAAAACAGCAATTGAAGCGGGTTCCTCTCAGAAAACATTTATCGGGCAGGTAGCATTTTTGGGAGATAGCGGGAGTGCTTACTTTAATGTAACTTCAGGTAGTAGTAATCCATCATCAGACGAAAATAAAACCCAATTTGACTTTGTGGGAACAAAAAAAGTAAGTGACGTTTTTTCACTAGGGTTCAATGGAACGTACGCAATGACTAATAACGATTTTAATAAGGCGTTAGATGGCGAATGGTTTTCTTTAGTAGGATATGCAAATGTAACTTTCAAAGAATCTTTAAGTTTAGCCTACAGATTGGAATATTTAGATGCTAAGGAGGCTACCGCAGGACTAGGTTTGCTTGCTGGGACGAGCGTTGTGGGTAATACCTTGTCCTTAAATTATAAAGTGGGAAATCTGACTATTATACCAGAGTTTCGCGTAGATATGGCCTCAGAGGATATCTTTTCAAATAGTGATGCTGCACCAAAAGGAGTAACTGCTTATGCTTTACTCGCAACTACCTATTCATTCTAATTCCAATACTATTTTTTTTTTTGCTGCCAGAATGCTTTTAAGTATTTTGGCAGTTTTTTTATAAGGTAAAGTAAGTAAAATCAAAATATTGAAAAGCGAACTTTTTGCAACGATTCGTTCTTTTTTAATCCTAGAAGAGGAAAGGTGTTGGAATTATTGTATTGAAAAGATCGTTGGTTAAAATAGCTCTTGCTCTGCATGAAATGATTGAACTAAACACTTTGTAATATTTTAGCTTTGGTTTAAATAAAGGTTTTTATCACAGACTATCAATTTTGAAATCATGAACTCATTTTTGAATCTGGAATTAAATTTTACTGATTTTTCTCGATTTAACCTTGCGTACATTTGATCAGTTGTACTAAATAGTTGACCATCGAATTCGTAATAATTTAATTTTTTTGGCTATTAATTTCTAAATATCAATGTAAAAAAATAGGGGATTGACAGTATATTATTAGTAGTAAGATAGCTTTTTGTGGTATTGTGTAATAACTAGTACAACTAAAAATAGTCTTATAAGAAGCCTAGAAGAAGTTTTTAATTTTTAATCCCGTACTTGTTTATTGCTTTTTATAAATAGAATAAATAGTGTTTATCGTTTTTTCATCTAAAAGATCATTTACTTCAGTTTGAATAAAATGTAGCTTGAATGCGATAATTGCAGCGGACAAATTCTTAGTATCATATCCTATTATTCGTAAGCCTTGTTCTATATTGAAAGTAGCGGGAGGGGTCTCTAAAAAAGTATCAGGCCAAATTCCAAACCCTTTTTCGGCTAATATTTTCCATGGAAATAAAGCACTTGGATCTTTTTTCCGCGTTGGTGCAATATCAGCGTGACCTATAATATTTTGGGCCGGAATATTGTAGTCTTTTTTCAACTTAGTTAAAAGAGCCAGTAAGCTGTTGATTTGCAGTTCAGAAAAAACTTCAGATCCATTATTGTCTAGTTCAATACCTATTGATGTAGAATTAATATCCGTATTTTTTCCCCAAGAACCATTTCCAGCGTGCCAAGCTCTTAAATAGTCATTTAGCATTTGAATCACTTTACCATCATCTGAAATTACATAATGAGAGCTTACTTGCGGCGCTATTTTTGTAAATGTATTTATGGTTTGTTGCAGAGAATCTTGTGCGGTATGATGAATAATAATGAAGTTAGGTTTTCTTAAATTAAAATTTACGGTTCCTATCCATTCTGTATTGATTCCGTTTTCTAATGGGGTAGAACCCATTTTGAAAATCGTGTCTTTATAAGTCTGTAATTGCTGTGTGTATAAAGTATCAATATTTAGTATTACATGAGGAATGACCGGCAAAGGATGCGGATCTTTATTTGAAATAGTTTCTTTTAATGATTTAAGTTTCTCGTCATATACTTTCTCACTTTTTTTGTAAGGATTGGGAGAGCAGGAAGTAATAATGCCGGCAAAAATCAGATAATAAAAAATTTTTCTCATGTAGGTTTATTTAACAATGGGCTGTAAGCAATTATTTAGATTTTTTTTTGGATTTTTTCGGATTTTTTGCCGCTTCATTAAGGGCGACAAATTTTTCTTTCTGGTCCTTATTCAGTAACTCCATTATTTTTCTATCTGTAACCTCTGCAAGAACTTTCAAGTTTTCCATTTTAAGTTCTTGGCTAGTCTCCGCCTTCATAAGCATGCCCTGCGTTCTAATGCTCTCGTTCAAAATATTAGAAAGAGCCACTACTTGAAGTTCATCTAGAAGGAGTTCGGGTTTTATTCGCTCGATTATTTTTGCAACCGTAACTTCCACAGGAATCTCCTTCGGTTTTTCCTGTGTTCTATTTTGATCCATCGAACTATTCATGCGGCGATTACCACCATTATTATTTCCATAACCATTATTGAATCCACCATTTCCAAATTGTGCGGAAACAGTATTTGAAAATAATGCAATAAACAGGACCGTTAGAATAGATTGAAGTGGTTTCATAATTAATGTTTTAAATCAAATATTATAAATTTAAGCGGGTTCTCCGTATAAATCAAATTCTGTTGCTTCTGTAATTTTTATTAGAACAAATTCGCCAGTTTTCACATAATGCTTTGAAGCATCTATTAAGACTTCGTTATCTACATCAGGACTATCAAATTCTGTGCGTCCTACAAAATGACCTCCTTCTTTTCTATCGATAATACATTTGAAAACTAGCCCTACTTTTTCTTGGTTTAAATCCCAAGAAATTTGTGATTGTAATTCCATTATTTCATTGGCACGATCTTGCTTCACCTGGTCTGGAACATCATCTTCAAGTAAATAAGCATGTGTATTTTCTTCATGAGAATAGGCAAAACAACCCATTCTATCAAACTTTATTTCTTGAACGAAATCTTTCAGTATGTTAAAATCCTCTTGCGTTTCTCCTGGATAACCTACAATTAAAGTCGTACGAATAGCCATTCCCGGAACCGCAGCGCGGAATTCTTTTAGTAATTTAGTTGTTTTTGCTTGAGTAGTTCCACGACGCATAGATTTCAAAATTGAATCTGAAATGTGTTGCAATGGAATATCTAAATAATTACAAATTTTAGGCTCTCGCTTCATGATTTCCAATACTTCCATAGGAAACCCAGTAGGGAAAGCATAATGCAAACGAATCCATTCGATTCCTTCTACCTTAACTAGCGCTTCTAATAATTCTCCAAGGGCTCTTTTTTTGTAAATATCCAAACCGTAATAGGTCAAATCCTGAGCTATCAAAATTAATTCTTTTACGCCATTTTTAGCTAGCCCTTCAGATTCTTTTACTAGTTTTTCAATAGTTTGGGAAACATTTTTTCCTCGCATTAATGGGATTGCACAAAAACTACAGGGTCTATCGCAACCTTCTGAAATTTTTAAATAAGCGTAGTTTTTAGGGGTGGTCGTTAAACGTTCTCCTAATAATTCATGCTTGTAATCAGCGCCTAAAGCTTTTAGTAAAGCAGGCAATTCCGTAGTGCCAAAAAACTGATCCACATTAGGGATTTCTTTTTCTAAATCGGGACGGTAACGTTCTGACAAACATCCGGTAACAAATACTTTGTCAACAAGTCCTCTTTCTTTTTTATCAGCATACTCTAAAATCATATTCACTGATTCTGCCTTAGCATTATCAATAAACCCACAAGTATTTATTACAATAATATTTCCTTCTTCGGCTTCCGGAGCTTCGTGCGTAACGTCTTTTCCGCTTGCGCGAAGCTGACCCATAAGTACTTCACTGTCATATACATTCTTTGAACACCCAAGAGTGATCACGTTTATTTTATTCTTTTTTAAAGACTTCGTTCTCATATCATTAGAATCCCTATAATTTGGGAATTTTGCAAAATTACAATTTTTATTTAAACTGAACTTGTTTCAGTTTCTATTAATTCGTTTCGAACCATAAAACTTTGTGTTTTTTATGGAGCTATTCCTGCTGTTCGTTGCAATCTCCCGCTAAAAAGCGGGAGGATTTTCACTGCCATCAGGGCTAAAAAAAATCCGTTTCATAATCACGAAACGGATTTCTTATACTAATTTTAGTACTTTATAATTCGAATAGCAAGGTTAGTGAAACAGCGTTGTTTACAGCATCTATGCTTGCGCCATCAGTAAGTCCTTGACTAAAAAATCCTTGTTGTGTATTTCTTTTGGCATACGAGTAGGCTAAATCAACTTTTGTTGAGCCAAAACTATAACCTAAACCACCTGAATAACCAGTCAAATCGCCTACAGTTACAGCATTTTTGTACGGGCTTTGTTCGTAGCGGTATCCTGCTCTTAAACTTAAAGCCTCAATTTTATATTCAGCGCCTATTCTTAATTCGCCAGTAGAGGCTAAAGTGGAATTCATTTCACTATTTAAATTATTAAAATAAGAATCATTTTCAGGTTTGAATTTAGTATTACTGTAATCCTTCATAGCATAATCAACGCTTATTAAACCGGATTTCCCAAAAACATAAGCAAAACTTCCAGTTAACTTACTTGGTGTTTGCAGTTTATAAAGTTCGTACCTGTTTACGTACTGAGGATTTATATCATTAGTGATATCATCAGCATTTGAAGCACTCCTTACGACAACTAGTCTTTGAGATAATTCATCATTTAAGTTGTACCATGTAGATGATTCATAAGCAAGACCCACACGAACTTCATTTGTCAATTTTGCAATGGCTCCTACTTGGAACGAGAATCCTGTGCCATACGTGTATAAATCGTTTTCAAAACTCAATCTGCTTACAGTATAATCTGCTGTTACGGGTGCATTATTATCTTCATAAAAAGTGGATGATTTGCGATAGTCAGTAAAATGAGAATTCAAATTAAGTCCTATATATAACTTATCATTATATGATGTTGCAGCATTAAAAGATAGTTTTCCATTATAACCAGTGCTATAGATAGAATTTTCTTGGTAATAATTTCCTCCAGCTGGAACATTTGAAGTATAAGGAGAGTTGTTGTTATTGGTGTCAACGGCATCAATGACGAAGCCTTGATATCCTAAAAATGCTTGCTGAGCGGAGAATCCGTTTAAGTTTTGATATTGATTATTAGGAAGACTAGTCCCTAAAAATGAATATAAATCTGAGATTGTTTCTCCAGGTACTCTGTTTACAAATTCTTGCGGGACAGGGGCTCCATTATTTGAATTGTTGGCATAGCTCAAAAAGTAATTAGCTATTGAATTGTTTGGATTCGTTCCTGCGGAAAATAATCCATTATCAAAATTATTAGTATTTTCATAATTGATACCGAGCGAAACTTTTTTCCAATTGCTATTCCCTTTGCTGTTAAATACAAAGACAGCTCCAGCTTGATTTAAATCGAAAGAATTGTTTTTTTCGGTCGTTGAGGTTCCAAAGTAGTTCGAATTGTTTTTAAGGTCGTAATTACTTAGAGTAATGGACATTTGGTTATTCGAAAAAATGGCGGAACCTGCTGGATTTACATTTATGGAAGATAAATCTCCTCCTAATGCTCCAAACGCACCACTCATAGCCCTGAACCGAGCTGTACCGCTCAAATTATCTTGTGAATAGCGAAGTGCATCAGAGATTTCTTGTGATTGCGCAACGCTGATAGTGAAGCCTAATGCTACTAAAAAAAAATATTTTTTCATATAATGGAATCGTTATAATTTAATACTATAAAAAAGAAAGGAACTTCGTAGTGATTATCCTCTGCCGCCTCTACCGCCACCTCCGGATGATCTACCGCCACCTCCAGAATTTCCGCTGCTACCTGATCCTCTGGAGCTGCTTGATCCACTATTGCTAGGGCTGTATGATCTTGAACTGTTGTCGTTTGTTGAACTTGGAGTATAGGATCTTTCTGGTCTGTTGCTTTGGTTTCGAGTAGCGTTACCACTTCCTCTTCTACTTGTATTGTAATTCGAGTTGTTTTGAGATTGTCCTTGATTTCTTGAAAAGGTTGGACTGTTCCTATTGAATCCGTTTGCACTATTTCGTCGGAAATCAGTATTTGTATTTCCTCTACCATTAAAATCGTTTCTACGGTTAACGGTATTTCCTTGGTTTCTAGAGTAGTTTGCTGAATTTCGGGTGTTGTAATTTCTATCTGTACTCGTATTGGTGGTGTAGGAAGAACCTCTTCGGCCTCTATTATAGGAATAACCGCCATTATTATTGGAATTAGGATATCCCCAATTGTTACCCTGCCAATTGTTCCAGCCCCAATTGTTTCCATACCAATTATTCCATCCAAAACCGGCATTCATACCCCATCCAAAACCGCCATTCCAGCCCCAGTTGTTCATTCCCCAACCAAAACCGCCATTCCATCCCCAGTTGTTTCCATACCAGTTGTTCATTCCCCAGCCAAAACCACCGTTCCATCCCCAATTATTCATGCCCCAATTGTTGTCGTAGATGTTTATGCTTACACCTTGAGGATTACTGCCCCAACCAGGATAGCTTCCGTTGTCTTGTAGAGAGTCGTCTTCAGTGCTAAAATCATTATAATTGTCTACATCTGTAAAAATTTCTACAGGTTGATTGTCGTTTTGTAAAGACCCAAAATAGTCTTTATATTGATTGTTTGGAGTATTTTCTGTCTCTCCTGCAACAGCTCTTCTTGTAGTATTACCATATATTCCATCAGAATCATAGTAAGAGCTATTTTGGTAAGAGCCACAGGATGTAAACAAAATGCTCAAAAATCCAACTAAGTAGTATATTGTCGGATTTCGGAAGGAAAGAGTACTAGTTTTCATATATATGGAGTTTTTATTGTTGGACATTACAAAAATAGTTAGTTTTGTGGAACTATTTATTTAAAATTATTAATGCAAAATTTGTGCCAAACTATTCAGTATGAGTAAGAACATAACTACGAGAGCAGACGATTATTCAAAATGGTATAATGAGTTGGTTGTCAAAGCCGATTTAGCCGAAAATTCAGGAGTTAGAGGCTGTATGGTTATCAAACCTTATGGTTACGCGATATGGGAAAAAATGCAAGCAGAATTGGATCGAATGTTTAAAGAAACGGGACATCAAAATGCCTATTTTCCATTATTTGTGCCAAAAAGCATGTTTGAAGCCGAAGAAAAAAATGCGGAAGGATTTGCTAAAGAATGTGCGATCGTGACCCATTATAGGTTAAAAAACGATCCAGACAGACCCGGTAAATTAATGGTAGATCCGAATGCAAAATTAGAAGAAGAATTAATTGTTCGTCCCACCAGTGAGGCAATTATTTGGTCTACTTATAAGGGTTGGGTTCAATCCTACAGAGATTTACCGCTGTTGATCAATCAGTGGGCTAACGTGGTGCGATGGGAAATGAGAACCAGATTGTTTTTGAGAACAGCAGAGTTTTTATGGCAAGAGGGTCATACGGCCCATGCAACAAAAGCAGAAGCAGTTGAAGAATCGGAAAAAATGATGAATGTATATGCTGATTTTGCCGAGAATTTCATGGCAATTCCAGTTATAAAAGGAATAAAGACAGAAACAGAGCGCTTTGCGGGAGCAGAGGAAACGTATTGTATTGAAGCTTTGATGCAAGACGGAAAAGCGCTACAGGCAGGAACTTCGCATTTCCTGGGTCAGAATTTTGCTAAAGCCTTTGATGTTAAATTTGCAAATGCTGAAGGAAAGCAAGAGCACGTTTGGGGAACATCTTGGGGTGTATCTACTCGTTTAATGGGTGCATTAGTAATGACGCATTCAGATGATCAAGGATTGGTATTGCCTCCTAGTTTAGCACCTATTCAGGTAGTGATTGTTCCTATTTATAAAACAGATGAGCAGTTGGATGCTATAAGAGCTGAGGTAAATGTTTTGACTGCAGCTCTAAGAAAATTAAATATCTCTGTGAAATTTGATGATAGAACTACTCAGAAGCCTGGTTTTAAATTTGCGGAATGGGAGTTGAAAGGGGTGCCAGTACGAATTGCTGTAGGTCCAAAAGATCTAGAAAATGGAACTTTTGAGGTTGCAAGAAGAGATACTTTGTCTAAAGAAGTAATTTCTAAAGATGGAATTGAAACTTATGTCAGTGATTTATTGAAGCAAATTCAAAAAGAATTGTTCGAAAAAGCATTAGATTATAGAAATACACATATTACCGAGGTAAACAGTTTTGAGGAGTTTAAAGAAGTTTTAGATACTAAAGGAGGTTTTGTATCAGCACATTGGGACGGAACTGCAGCTACGGAAGAAAAGATTAAAGACTTGACTAAAGCGACCATCAGATGTATTCCATTAGATAGGGTAAAAGCGACGGGAAGCTGTGTTTTTACTGGAGAAAGTTCAGTTGGAAGGGTGTTGTTTGCGAAGGCATATTAAAAAAAAAATTTTTTTTTTGCATCAGCTATTGTGCGTCTCAAAAATAGTTGTATTTTTGCATCCGCATTAGAGAAGCAGGGCCCGTTCGTCTATCGGTTAGGACGCATGGTTTTCATCCATGTAAGAGCGGTTCGATTCCGCTACGGGCTACTATTTTTATTGCAGACTAAAGTTTTCCTGAACTTAGAGGGAAGTAGGGCCCGTTCGTCTATCGGTTAGGACGCATGGTTTTCATCCATGTAAGAGCGGTTCGATTCCGCTACGGGCTACAAAATTCAATTCAGATTGATAAAACTTAGGGGATAATGGTCCGTTCGTCTAGGGGTTAGGACGCCAAGATTTCGTCTTGGTAACAGGGGTTCGATTCCCTTACGGACTACAATAAAATAGTAAAAGATAAAAAAGCAATAAAATGGCAAATCATAAATCAGCTCTAAAGAGAATCAGAACTAACGAAAAGAGAAGAGTATTAAACAGATACCAGCACAAGACTACTCGTAATGCAATCAAAGCATTAAGAATAGCTACTGATAAGACAGATGCTACATCTAAATTGTCAAACGTGATCTCTATGATTGATAAGTTAGCTAAAAAGAACATTATTCATGATAACAAAGCTTCTAATTTAAAATCTAAATTAACGAAACTTGTTTCTAAATTGTAATTAACACAATTTATTACATACAAAAAAAGCTCTCATTTTATGAGGGCTTTTTTTGTATATAACCATTATTATTTTAATTTGTCTTTTAAGTATTCCAGCATAGACTGACTGATTGGTTTTGATAAAAAGTCAATAACCATTGGGTATTTCTTGGATTTTTCCAAGTCCTCTGGGTCAATTGTTGAAGTAAGTACAACAACCTTTATGGTATTGAATTCTTCAAATTCTGTACTGTTGAAATAATCTAAAAATTCCCAACCGCCCATTACGGGCATGTTTAAGTCTAAAAAAATAAGCTGTGGTTGTGTTATTGGATTAGTTTTGTTGTTAGTATACTTAATGGTGTTGAAGAAATTAAGAGCTTCTTCGCCATTCTGGGATGTGATTATTTCATTAGAAAATGATGATCTAATAATTACTTTTTTGCAAAGCATAAGTGTTATAGGATCGTCATCAATACATAAAATTTGATCTAACATTATTGTCTGTTTTTAAATGTTAATGTAAATGTAGTTCCTTTATTAACTTCGCTTTCAATTTCGATAGTTCCCCCCATTGTTTCAACTTGTGATTTAACCAAATATAGCCCAAGTCCTTTGCTGTCTGGGTAGTTATGAAAGCGTTGGTAAAGCCCAAAAACTTTGTCTCTGTTTCGAACCAAGTCGATACCGATGCCATTGTCTTTAAAAATTAAAACAACAGTATCATCAATTTCGTGAGTGGTAATCGTTATCTTGAGCTTTCTGTTCTCAGATTTGTATTTTATGGAATTGGTTAATAGATTCAATAATATACTCTCTATATATGCTTTATTGATATTAATGATAGCAACTTTTTCAAAATCGAGTTTAATGATTGGCTTGTGTAATTCAATTTGGAAATTAAGCTGACTAAAAACATTTTCAAATATTTCTTTAATAAAGACCGCCTCTTTTTTAATGGAAGGATTGTCTTTTATGACGATTACCTTTACTAGGTCGTTGATTGTGTCGTTCAATAAATGAGTAGATTTATTAAAACCGCTTAAAATCTCCTGTAATTCTTGGTTTTCGATCGGGATGTCTTCTACTAAATTCAGTAAGCCTATTAAATTTGATAATGGTGCTCTGAGGTTATGCGAGGTAATATAAGAAAATTGCTTTAGGTCTTTATTGTTTTGCGTTAATTCTCTAATGAGTTGCTCTTTTTCTCTTTCTTGCTTTTTCTCATCAGTTATGTCTCGTTGGATTGAAATCCAATGCGAAAGTTCATTGTCTAAGTTGTAAATGGGAATCATAGAGAGGCGTACACAATATTCCTCTTTGTTTTTAGTGTAGCTTATCGTCTCGATAAGGCATTCTTCCTTATTTTTAATAGCAGCTAACAGTTTTTTTAGTTCGTTACTATCTGAATTTGGGCTATTAAATAAATCGGGGGATTTACCAATGATTTCAGCAGCTTCGTATCCTGACATGATTGAAAAAGCAGGATTTACATAAATTATGTTTGGAATTTTAGCATCACTGGAATCAGCCTCGGTAATGATAATAGAATCTTTAGACTGGGTGATTACGGTCTCTAATAATTTAAGTCTTTGTTCTTCCTCTTTTTGTTTGGTAATATCTTGTATGGCTCCAATCATTCTGACTGCTTTACCGGTATCATCTTTTAATAAAAAGCCTCTGTCTAGAACATATTTATAGGAGTTGTCAGCGCATCTAAAGCGATATTGATCCTGCCAATTTTCTGTTTTTTGTTCTATAAAAGAGTAAAGTCTAATGGACATTTTAATACTGTCTTCGGGATGAATTTTATCAAACCACCAATTTGAATTATCGTCTACATCTTTTTCTTTGTATCCAAAAACACTTTCAATTCCCTTGTTCCAAGAAAAGCTGTCTTCCTGTATCTTCCAATCCCAAATGGTATCGCTAGTTGCTTTAGCTACGATGTTGTATTTTTCATTTGATTCTTTTATTTCGTCATTTGTATTTTTGAGTTTTTCAAAAATGGCGACGTTTCGGTTGTCATTTTTCGAGAGAATGAGCTTGAAAATTAAACCAGTAAACAGTACGAATAAAAGGTCCTTGGTAAAAGTGAAAAACGGAAGGTTTTCATTAGATATATATTGTAGTAATAATTTGTGACTAACAATAGCTACAAACATTGAAATAAGGATGTAGATTATGATTACTTGATTGGTTTTGCTTTTCATTACTCAAATATAAATAATTATTGCCGAATTATTAATCATCAGTGATAACTTATTTTTTAAGGATTTTTTTTATTATTATTTTCGGGGTCTAATAGGTTAAGAATATGTAAACTATTGCATAAATATTTTTTATATCAAAATAAAGTGTACCTTTGCACCCATTAAAAATCACAGATGGAATCTATTAGAAACATTGCAATTATTGCCCACGTCGATCACGGTAAAACAACTTTGGTTGATAAAATTATGTATCACTGTCAGTTATTTCGTGATAACGAAAACACAGGTGACTTAATCCTTGATAACAACGACTTAGAGCGTGAAAGAGGTATTACTATTACTTCAAAGAATGTTTCTGTAGTATACAAAGGAACAAAAATCAACATTATTGATACTCCTGGTCACGCCGATTTTGGTGGTGAGGTAGAGCGTGTATTGAATATGGCTGATGGAGTTTGTCTACTTGTAGATGCTTTTGAAGGGCCTATGCCACAAACGCGTTTTGTATTACAAAAAGCATTAGACCTTGGTTTAAAACCATGTGTTGTAATCAATAAAGTTGATAAAGAAAACTGTACTCCTGAAGAAGTTCATGAAAAAGTTTTTGACTTAATGTTTGAATTAGGTGCAGAAGAGTGGCAGTTAGATTTTCCTACTGTTTACGGTTCAGCTAAAAATAACTGGATGTCTGATCACTGGGAAAACGTAACTGATAATGTGGAAGCCTTATTAGATATGGTTATCGAAAATGTACCAGCTCCTAAAGTATCGGAAGGAACTCCTCAGATGTTAATTACATCGTTAGATTTCTCCGCTTTTACAGGTCGTATCGCTATTGGTCGTTTAGAAAGAGGTGTATTGAAAGAAGGTATGCCAATCTCATTAGTTAAAAGAGACGGTACAACAACTAAATCTAGAATTAAAGAACTTCATACTTTTGAAGGTCTTGGTCGTAAGAAAGTTCAAGAAGTAATTGCTGGAGATATTTGTGCAATTATTGGAGTAGAAGGTTTCGAAATTGGAGATACTATCGCTGATTTTGAAAATCCAGAAGCTTTGAAATCAATTGCTATTGATGAGCCTACAATGAGTATGTTGTTTACTATTAATGACTCTCCTTTCTTTGGTAAAGAAGGAAAATTTGTAACTTCTCGTCATATTAGAGAAAGATTGACTAAAGAATTAGAGAAAAATTTAGCCATGAAAATGGGTGAAACTGATTCTGCTGATAAATTTATGGTTTTTGGTCGTGGTGTATTACACTTATCTGTTCTTATTGAAACAATGAGAAGAGAAGGATACGAATTACAAATTGGTCAACCACAAGTAATCATCAAGGAAATTGATGGTAAAAAATGTGAGCCAATTGAAGAACTAACAATCGACTTACCGGAGAATCTTTCTGGTAGAGCTGTAGAGTTTGTTACTATGCGTAAAGGAGAAATGTTAAGCATGGAAACGAAAGGGGAGCGTATGATTGTAAAATTCAATATTCCATCTCGTGGAATTATAGGATTGCGTAATCAATTGCTTACTGCAACAGCTGGTGAGGCTATTATGGCACACCGTTTCATTGGATATGAGCCTTACAAAGGAGAGATAGCAGGACGTAACAAAGGGTCATTAATTTCTATGGAAAAAGGAAAAGCTATTCCTTATTCTATCGACAAATTACAAGATCGTGGTAAGTTTTTTGTTGAACCAAATACTGAAATCTATGAAGGTCAGGTAATTGGAGAAAACTCTCGTGCTGATGATATGTGTGTAAACGTAACTAAAGAGAAAAAACAATCTAATGTACGTTCATCAGGAAATGATGAAAAAGCAAGGATTATTCCTCCAATCATTTTCTCTCTTGAAGAAGCTTTAGAATACATTCAAAAAGATGAATATGTTGAGGTTACTCCTAAATCTATTCGTTTACGTAAAATTTATTTGACAGAAACTGATAGAAAGAGATTTAAAATCTAATTCTATTTTTATAAGATTTAAAAGCCATTCGTTTATTCGAATGGCTTTTTTTATGGTCTTTTATAACGTTTGTACTTAATAGCGGTAAGTTTTTTACCACATAAGGAAGCTATAATACAACTTCGGCATGGTAGCACGATATCCAGTTACATGACAAAATAAGGCACACCCTTTAGTAAAAAGAACAATGAAAAGTAACTAATCTTAATGATAAAAGTAGGTATTGACTAGGTTGCGGAGTATTTACCCAAAATCAATTTATCTTTTCAAACTGAAATGACCCTTGATTTCTCTACCATCTCCAAGTTTCACAGTGTACCAATAATCATCAGATGGTAATGACTGTCCCATAAAAGTTCCATCCCATCCTTGATTGGCGGTGGTAATTTGTTTTATTAACTTGCCGTAACGGTCATAAATAAAGATGTTAGAACTTGCATTAAAAGTGGTATTTACTCCCATTATACTCCAATAATCATTTTGACCATCTCCATTTGGTGTAAAAAATTTAGGAATACCAATTACAGCTATAATTTTATTCACTGTCCCGCAACCATTTTTATCATTTATGTAAACTTCATGAATTCCTGCAACCACATTATCAAAGAAATTAGAATCTTGAAATGGTCCTAGCGGTTCGTCAAGGCTATATTCATACAGTCCTTTTCCACTAACATTTACAGTTATGGAGTTTACATCCGATAAATCCGTAATCGCAATATTCGTAATTTGGGCAACATCCGAAGCTGTCACTTTTATAGTATGTACTGTACTACAACTACTAAGCGAACTAATTTCAACGCCATAATCACCTTCCGTATTAACATCAAGTGTTGAACTTGTTTGTCCATTTATTGTGCTGTTATTTTTTGTCCAAACATAAGTGAATTTTGTAGAATCGATACCGCTCGGAATTCCAGATTCTAATGTTATAAAAAAAGTAGGAAGATTTGAACAAACTATTTTATCTTCTTCAAAATCATCCATAATGATTGGTTTTGGATTCACGACTAGTTTTAGTAAAGGACTTATACCGTAACAACTATTGTCTGCCGTACTTTCCACTCGGACCCAAATAATTTGTTCATTTGGATAGCCTTCATTTCTATATTTAGACGGGTTTTGAACTGCATTATTTTCAGATAAGGCATCAGCATCATTTTTGAAATATTGGATAGAATAGGGTGTTGTGGCAGGCGGAAGGATAGCAATTATATCTTCGCTAATACTAGTGAAATCAAATGTAGCGACTCCGTCTTTATCGTCATTTATTGCTGTTAAGTCATCACAAGTCGAAAGTATTCGAGTAAATGAAGGTGGGATTTGTGTTGTCGATACTAGTAAATTAAGTTGGGCAATTTTTATGCAACTGTTAGTATTTTCAACCCGTGTCCAAACCTGCATGCTTCCTGCAGTAGTATTTGTAAAAGCAATAGGGTCAACAATTAATTTTTCAGGATCTTCTATTTCTGCACCAATAAGTGAAGTATAATAGGTGAATTTTGCAGAGATAGTAGGCGATATTTCGTTATTTTTTATAGTTAAATTAAAGGCTGAAAATCCATCAGAATCTTCATCGCACTGCACTATTGTTACGTTGTTTACTAGCGGAAGAGGCGTTACAGTTAGATTAACTTTACTAATGGCTACACATAAAGTAGCAGGGCTAAAAGCTTTAACATAAATGTCCTGTTGATTAGGGTTCGTGTTATAAAACAAGGGGCCTAATTCATTCCTATCTGTTTCAGCATCATTTTGGGAAATAAAATATTTGAGGATGTAATCTGTAGTACTTTGTGCGTTTAAAATTTCAGCAGTAACTTTATTTAAATCAAAAGTTGCTTTACCATTTGAATCATTTCCGTCCTTCGCATCATCGCAAATGACTGATTCAATTGCGGGAATATTTATATATTCATTCACTTGAACATAAAACTCTGATGTGGTGAAGCAACCAGTTATTGTATTCGTTATTCGTGCAAAAAGAGATTGAGGATTCTGTGAATTTGTAAATGAAGTTGGATCTAGTATTGGATTTATACTTGTTGTTGCGTCATTTTGATCTTTATGATAACTCACATTAACACCGGTTTGGTCTCCTATGATAATTGGAGTATTTTTAGTTAAATCGAATGTCGTAGAAAAGTCCGCTGTTCCATCGCTATCGCATTGAACTATATTTAAGGTTTCTCCCGTTGGTACATTACTGGTAGGCGAAGAATTGAATGTTGCAGTTCCGGTCCATTGAATTGAAAAATTGCTATTGCCAATAGGTCTGTCTATTACTAAAAAATAAGAATCACCATCAGCTACCGTCAGCCATTTTACAAAGCTATTTCCATTGTTTCCGGGCCCTTCGGCTATATCACTCTCTATTTCATTCATGCCAGTATAATTATTATTCTGCCTTGTTGATGCTGGATTAGTGGTAGAACACCTGATGGCCAGTCCTAGAGCATCGCATGTTTCATTAGGTCCAAAAACAAAAAAATCAAAATCTTCTCTGATGTCTGTACTTTCGGGAACGAGATTGAATCCTAGCGTGCCGCCTTTTTTTATCGATATTCTTAACCAAATACTATTATTCTCCTGACTTGAGCAAGTATTTAAAGCAGATAATTCTTGGGTGCCAAAACCGGTTACTGTCAGACCATCTAAATTTGTGTTTCCGCAAACAATAATGGCATCGCTACAGTCACTTTGTGCATGGCTCTTTACAAATGCAAGAAGTAAGAATAAGGGTAGTAAGATTGTTTTTGTCATTGTTAAAATTTAAAAAATATTTTTACCTTTTTAAGCTAAAATGCCCTTTAGTTTGTCTTTCATCTTCTAATTTTATGGTATACCAATAATCATCAGAAGGCAAAGGTTGGCCTGTAAAAGTTCCATCCCAACCTTCACTGGTTGGTATCAATTGTTTCAAAAGCTTTCCATAGCGGTCAAAAATATAGATTGTCGACTTGGCATTAAAGTTGGCATTAATTCCTTTTACATTCCAAAAATCATTATAACCATCATTATTGGGTGTAAAATATTTTGGTACACCAATAACAGAAATAGTTTTACTAACCGTTCCGCAACCATTGATGTCATTAATAAAGACATCATAAATTCCGGAAGGAATGTTAGTAAATACATTAGAGGATTGGAAAGGGCCCGACGGTTCGTTTAGGCTATATTCATATTTTCCTTTTCCGGTAACATTCACCGTTACCGTATTTATATCTGTTAGGTCTACAATATCAATGTTTGAAATCGTTGCAATATCTGAAGCTGTCACTTTTATTTTTCTGGTCCTGCTGCAGCCTAGAGTTGTAAATACTTCAACAGTATAATTACCTTCGGCATTAACATCTAAGGTTGCATTGGATTGGCCAGTTAAAACAACACCGTCTTTGGACCAAACGTAAGTATAGTTAGTTGTAGCTGAACCATCTTGAATTCCCGCATTAAGTGTTACGAAGAAAGTGGGGAGATTCGAACATACTAATTCATCCTCACTTCCATCTAAATTTAAATTTATTGGTGGAAGTGGATGTACTATAAAAGGTATAATTACCGATACAGTACAGTTTGAATTTATAGTATTTTCTACTATAGCAGTAATGTCTTGAGTATTGCTAAAAAATGGATTTGGTAGCGGACTAGGTAAGGGAGCCCCATCCTTGTCGAAATATTTAACATTCATTCCTGTTTGTCCTCCTAAAATTGTATTTTGAAAAGTACTAGTGTCAAATCCATATTTCCCGTCTTGCATTAACGGATCTGCTTCATCATCGCAAACCGTTGTTAAAGCTGTTGGAATTGGGAACGCTACAGGTAAATCATCTACGATAAAAACGATAGTCGTTGCATCAGAACAGCTCAAAGTTGTGGCGTTCGTTACCACTGCTTTTATAGTCTGAGATTCCGTTGTGAATGTTGGTGGAAAAGGACTAGGTAACAGATTGTTATTTTTATCAAAATAAGTGATGGTTACATTAGTTTGTCCTTTTACTATATCTGATTCTAGAGTAGAAGTGTCAAAAGTATATATTCCGTCTTGATTGTCATCGCATTGTCTTGGAACGGTAACCACATTCGCAAAAGGTAGTTTTTCAACAGTAAGCGATACATATGGTCCCAAACCATAACAAGCGTTATCGACATCACTATCTACTCGACCCCATATTTCCTGTGTGTTTTGATAACCAATATTTCTATAGTTTGAAATATTTGTGATCACATTGTTTTCCGCTAACGCATCTGTTTGATTACGGTAAAAAGTTACGGTGTAATTACCAACTGGCAATAAAGTTTTTATATCCGTTTCGGCACTGCTAAAGTCAAATGAACTAATTCCATCTCTGTTATCATTGTTTGAATTGTTATTCCCGTTTTCATCTAAGAAATCGTCACATTCCATATACGTTCTCTTGAAGGTGCTTGGAATTTGTGTTACTAAAACTTTTAAGGTTAATTCTGCTACGCTAAAGCAGCCATTAGCATTGACTACTCTTGCCCAAACTTTCATCGTGCCGGGTGTTGTATTTGTAAAAGATGTAGGCGTACTAATTAATTCTGATTCGTTTGCTGTGGTAGCACCATCCAATGAAGTATAATAGAAGATGTCCTCATTGGCAAAATTACTGGAAATAGCATCATTTTTCACCGTTAGATTAAAAGTAGTTACCGCATCTAAATCATCATCACATTGAATGATAGTCACCTTATTAACGATTGGTAAAGTGTACACGGTTAGCGTAGTATCATCTGAAAGTAATCCGCAGGAATTACCCACTTTATTTAGTTGAACTCGATATTTATATCCGTTCATATTATTTTTTACGCTTGTTATCACTAAAGTATTGGTTGTTGCTCCAGAATAGATGACGTTATTAATAATAGTATTCCAAGTGGTTCCATTAGTAGAAATTTGCCATTGGTAGGTATTACCACCATTGTCACCTAGTGTAATTGTCGTGTTTTCTAGCTCACAAGTAGGATTTGCCAGCGGTTGGGAAGTGATTACAATTGGCGCGGCTGTTATGTAATTTGCATTTGGGGTTGAGTAGCCAGTACCGCTAGTTACTTGCCCTTTACTATCAATGGTTGGTGGAGCAATTGTACCCAATAATCCATCTCCATTTGGATCCATGAATCCTGCTTCGATAACATCAGAACATAAATCTCCATCACTATCTAAATCGCGATAATTTTTGATGCCGTCAGTATCGGTGTCTGTTCCAAGATTGCCAGTTTCAATTGCATCAGTAATTCCATCATTATCGCTATCTAAATCTAGATAATCGGGTACGCCATCATTATCTGTATCGATTGGGACCAATTCAGGTTCAAACGCATTATCTAATCCATTTTTATTGGTATCAGAATTTGATAATGCAACCGAGGCATTTGGTTGAGATTCTATTATGTCTAGAATTCCATCATTGTCACTGTCACTGTCTAGCTGGTCTGGGGTTCCATCTCCATCAGAATCTTTTGGAACACAAGAAGCAAAAAACTTAAATGTTGATTTGTTGGCATTGGTGTCAGATAAATTTTTGTGTGTGAAACTGATGGAGTTGGACAAGTAAGTAAGAAACTTGAATGTTCCTGTTCCCGGCACCAGGGGAGTGATACTGTTCAAACGAAATCGTATTTCGAAAGAAGAATATTGTGTTACGCCGCTTTCATAAATACCATCATAATTAGTATCAATCAATAATTGGTTGTTTGGGTTGAGTACCGTTATTGTTTTATCGATATCCGAATTTACAATGTAATCAGAATCAGCATTCAATAAATCTGTTGCATTGGCGCTAGTTACATATTCCATTCCCAAACTTATGGGTTTTGAAAAAGTCATTTTATAGCTTACAAAATTTCCTTTTCCGGCGGGTATTTGGGTAATAAAACTTCCATCATTATTTCCTGTAAAAGGAGCAGCGCCCGGTGCTGTCGACGCAGAAATGGCTCCAATAAATGAATTGGAATAAAGACCAGTTGCTATAATTCCCCCATTAGGATTGGATATGTTAACGTCTTGATTGCCATAAGATTCCGTACAATTGGTAATGCCGTCGTTGTCATTGTCGATATCAATATTATCGTTTACGCTGTCATTATCTATATCTGTTTCACACGTGCTTACAGGAATTAGGTCAGATAAAACAGGAGGTGAACTGCAACCAGATATACTACCCTTTACTTGATAATAGCCAGGTTCTGTGGGAGGATACGAACTTTTGTTGGAATTGTCTATGGGGCTATTATTAAAGTACCATTCGAAGGTGTCGTATGAAGAAATGGAACTAATTTTTAGCGTAACATTAGAAATACAAGATGAACTACCTGCGGTGATTTCGTCAGTTATAATTTCGGGCTTGGTATCAAAACCGGAATAATAACCTCCATAGGTAGCTGCATTGTTTGAACCAAAATAAGAAACATAGACTTGCTTAGTGGATTTTACACTTACATTTCCAGACAATCCATTGACAGTATAATAAACAAAACCAGGGTTTGCATTAATAGAAGTTGGAAATGATGTGATTGGCGAACCATCAATTAATACTGTAGCTCCAGATTCAGTTACAATATTTATACTGCCTACATAAGATACATCGCCTATTGCATTTATCATTGGAATATTATCAACTATCCTTGGAGTAGAACAATTAATAGGTGGAACAAAAAATAAATTTTGATTTGCGGGTGATTCGGTTCCGCCGATACTTTGATAAGCAAAGATATTCTCTGAACTTGTAACGTAGAGATTATTATTGATATAATTGCTTCCATCTAATATTAAATATTCACCTGCATTTTTTGTAATCGGAGTCGAATTTCCGTTTGTGTAAATTTTTGTATTGTCCTTGTGCGCAATTAATAACACACGTTCCAAAACATCGCTTCCTAATCCTTTGATGAAAATATATTCTTTCCCAGTTTTTTCAAAAGAAACTATTTGATCAAAGCCAAGATCTCTTCCCGAGGAATTTCTAGTGATTTGGCCTTCGTAATTAGTACCCCCAAAAGAACCTGCATTTACGACAATGTCCTTATCAGAACTGATTAAGCCTCCTATAATATTTGTACTTCTAAAATCATTATCATCATTTTGGATTGCTAATACGTAGCTTTCATTTTTATTAAGAGAAACTCTTATAGGACCATTTATAATAATTCCATCTGTTAAAATTGTACCATTAGGAATATTTGAGATCGTTATATTAGTGCCATTTTCAACAGCTAGGATTGATGCAAAATTCATTAATCCAGTGGTGTTAAATTTGTTTAGCATGGCTCCAATTCTAAATTCTTTTCCTAGGGCACTATTCCCTTTGGAGACTAATCCTCCAGCTTGATTTTGGAATCCTGCATTTGTTCGGAAGCTTGTATAAATTAAATCTTCTGCTTCTACTATATATCCCTTATTATTTAATTTTCCAATACTTGTATTTGGTGTGAATATTTGTGTATTGTCACCGTTACCAATAAAGTAAATCCAAGGATTGCTTTTGTTGATTGACTTTGTATATGTGTTTCCACCAATTTCAATCACTCTTACCTTAACATCAGTAATGCTTGGCGTGGAAATGTATAAAAGATGATCTTCTGGAGTAATACCTAAAGTATTTGCCGAGGTCAAAGGCGGTATATAATGTGTTTTACTAAATTGGGCAAAGCAGCTTATTGATAAAAAAATAAAGAAAATAAGTAAAGTTTTTTTCATGCGCTAAAAATAGGGAAATTAGTATTATCTTTTTAAAGAAAAATGTCCTTTTATGATTTTCCCACCCGTAAAAGTTAAATTAAACCAATAATCATCAGCAGGTAATAAGACTCCATTAAAACTTCCGTCCCAACCACCATCTGAAACCGTTAATTGTTTCAGTAGCTTTCCGTAACGGTCAAAAATATATAATGTCGATTGGGGAAGTGTGTCCAGATTTTTAATTTTCCAAAGATCATTGTAGCTATCATCATTTGGCGTGAAATAACGCGGGTAATCCAAAACGTAAACTACAAAAGGGAACGAGGTGCCGCAACCATTCCTATCTCGGGCATAGACTAAATATTCTCCTGGAACCACACCATTAAAAGTGGAATTTTCTTGAAAAAAATCACCGTCAATTGAAAATTCATATGCTCCAATTCCCGTGTACTCAATTGAAATTGAATTCTTATTACCCGCAAAATCGTTTGTTTTTATGCCTGTTATCGTTGCAATTCCAGAAAGGGTTACCGTATATTTTTTAGTTTTTTGACAGCCTTTCTCATTTGTGACTACTACAGTATACGTTCCTGGCGCATCAATCAAAATACTATTAGAACGTCCTCCTGTGTTCCACAAATAGTTGGTGAAGCCACTATCAACGGCAAGAGATATGCTAGATCCTTCACATAAAATTAAAGATACGTCTTGAAAATTAGGTGGGTCAAATGGGTTTACTTCCAATTGTATAGGAGTAATTGCATAACAGTCGGGTCCATTTACAATCTTAGCAAAAATGGTTTGCTGATTCGGAATCGTGTTTCTAAAAACCGTTGAGAGTTGGTTTTGCGTTGTTATAGCATCCGTTGAGGTCAAATAATACTGAACGACCAATCCCGCTGGTAAACCGGTCAGGACCTGTGCGGTTGCCTGAGTACTTAAATTAAATTCAGTTAAACCATCTTCGATACCATCGCCGTCGCAAGTTATGATGGGATTTTGTTCCGAGAGGGTAGTATTGGAAATAAGAAGTTTTACTTCCGCAAAGTTTTCACATCCCAAGGAATTGGTCACTCTAGCGAATACAGATTGACTCGGTGCTGTATTTTGAAAAGTGGTTGTGTGCTTAATTGGATTCATTTGTGCTTTGGCAGCAGCCAAAGATTCATAATAGACTACCATGCTTAAATTCGGTATATTATTTTTTACAATGGCATCTATTTTTGTCAAATCAAATAGAGTGATTCCATCAGAGTCAGTATCACATTGCAAAAGTGTGGTGTCCCTCAAATCGATTTTTGGAATAAATTCAATTTTTATGTCTTCTGTTGCAATACAGCTGGGTGTCAAGAGTACTTCAACTTTATAAATACCAGGACTTGTAACAGTGTAAGTAGGTGTGGTATCGGATAATTCGATTCCGTTTTTAAACCATTTATAGGTATAACTTGATGGTAGTTTAGGATCAATAGTGTAGCTTTCGCCAAAGCAAATAGCATTGTTTGTGGATAGTAATCGATCAGGCCCTAAATCAATTTTTGGCAGAAAGCTACCCGCTTCTAGAAAAACTGCCGAATCAAAATCAGCATTTTCGTCATCAGCGATAACTAATTTTATATGATAAATTTTGCCGGCAATCACGTTACTTTGCGCGTTTAGAACGGTAGTTTGTCCACTGTAATTAATAGGGCTAGTGCTACCGTTATACCCTCCAAAAAAATTCTCATTTACAGCCGAACATCCGGGTATTGAACCGCCAGATCCATTGAAGGGAGGAATGAGGGGATGAACATTGGTTGAGGAAACAGGAATCGTAGAAGTGGGTAGGACCGCTATATTTTGATAGGGTGTAGGACTTCCTTTTTCTTGGATTAAAAAAGCAAACCCGTCTGAATAAAAGCAAGGAAAATAATCTTGGTATTCATTTGAAGCAAAGATGTAGTTGAAACTGATAAAATTTGTCAACGGAACAAAATCGAATTCTAGAGTAGTAGCATTAATGGTCCGGGTTAGATTCAAAGCTTGTTCTAAATCGGAATCCCCCAGCCACCCGGGGTTTCCACCACCTCTGTTTCTTATAAATGGGCCTACAGAATTTTGACTGCTCCAAGTACTCAACAGGACGCCCTCTTTAAAAGGAAAAGTACTGGTTCCTGCATTGAAATAAGCATAACTTTTTTGAATACCAGAAAAATTATCTCCGGCAGCCTCAGCATTTGAAATGGTAGCGCAGGAACTATTTACTAAAACATTTTCTACTAGTTGATTTGCTGTATACGCGTCGTTTACCTTAATAGATTGTGCAGTTGCATTACTAAAAATGCAACAAATGAAAAGAATAAATAGTATTGTTTTTACACCGTTCATAGCGCTATAAAGATACTACAAATCTCTATTTTTTAATAATCGATGTGAAAGGAAAATAAAAATGACGGTCCAGCATAAAACAATTATTAGGGAAGACAGTTCGACATCATATTTTTTAACATTATCTAATCCAATTTGTGTTCCCAAGTTTTTTACTACTGACAAACGTGTAAAGGGTTCAATGATTAAATTCGACATGGATTCCAAAGGAAAAAACTGCATAATGGAAGCCGCTGTGGTACTTTCTGGAAAAATCTTGAACGTTAAAACACCTTTTACAATTCCTTCGATAATATTCCAAACTAATAAAAATCCTAGCGCAAAGGCGGATCGTTTCACCAATATTCCTAAAAATAAACAAAACGAAAAGAAACCAACTAATTTTATGAAATAGGCAAGCAGGTATTCCAAATCAGAAAATACGATGCTGAATTCCGTATAAGATGAAAAACTAAATCCTAAAAGCAGTGACATTATAAAAATAAAAATGGTAGATACTGATGCAAATAAAACAACGGTTAAAAATTTAGACTGAATAAATTCCGCTTTGCTCATGCCATCAATTAAGTTTTGCTTTAGCGTTCCATAGCTGTATTCATTTGCCATCATCGAAACAATTACGATGGCTAAAAATAGTTTTAGTATCGCTGCAATGTACGTGTTGAAATGCCAGATAAAAGGAAAGTTGAAAATTCCCATTTCAGCCAGGTGAAATTTAAAAATTCCTAAATCAAACTTTATAGAGGCTATTAATGCAATGAAGGTTAAAAGTATAAAGTAGGTCAATGTCAAAACCCGACTGGCTTTGTTTTTCCAAATTTTTTGTAGTTCTATGGAGAGAAGTCGTTTCATAAATGGAGTATTAATACTTAAGAATTGTAGCTTAAGATTTAGTGTTTTGTAATAAGATTTAAATGTAGCTCGTGAAATTGCTTTACCGATGTTATTTTTTTTGTGTCAATTCTAAAAATTGTTCTTCCAAGCTGTTTTTTCGCTTCACCAAATGATTTAAAACTATGTTTTTTTCAAAAAGGAAACGATTCAACTCTTTTGCTTCCAAATTCTCTTTTAAATAAACCAAAACCTTTCCTTGCTCCTGTACAATATTTTTAGTGCCGGGATGCGTATTTAGAACCATCATTAAGTTGGGAATGTCATCTGCCTCGACTTCAAAAAATCCTTCATTAGCTGACATTCCGTCGACTAGACCAGTATATAAAACCACTCCTTTTTGTAATACTAAAACGTGGGTACACACTTTTTCCACTTCGTCTAATAAATGCGAAGCGAGCAATATGGTTGTCCCTTTAGAGGCAATTTGTTTGATAATATCTCTAATTTGATGGATTCCTTGTGGATCTAAGCCATTTGTGGGTTCGTCTAAAATCAAGATTTCAGGATCATTCAATAGTGCCGAAGCGATTGCTAATCGTTGTTTCATACCTAATGAAAAGGTACTGAATTTACTATTTTGGCGATCCGTCAAACCTACTAATTCTAACTTTTCGTTGACTTTGGCGTAATTAATCCCTTTGATTTTGCACACTAATTCTAAGTTCTCCTTAGCGGTCATATAGGGGTAGAAATTTGGTCTTTCGATAATCGCGCCTACTTTTTTCAGGGCTTGATGTGTCTCCATGGTTCCGCCAAACCAGCTGTATTCGCCAGAAGTTTTGTTGACCACATTTAAAGCAATACCTAAGGTGGTTGATTTTCCGCTCCCATTAGGACCTAAGATCCCGTAGACATTGCCTTTTTTTATTTCGAAAGAAACGTTTTTTAAAGCTTGGAGTGCGCCATAACGTTTATTGAGATTTTTGACTGAAAGTATCGTTTCCAAGGAATTCATCTTTATATATTTTTATATAGGACGAACAAGGACCGATTTTGTTACTATTTAATCAGAATTAGTTTATTTCTCCGATTAATTTACAAAGGATATCCAGTTTTTTTGCAGTGATTGGCTTTTCAATATAATCTTTTACTATTTGATATTCCTTCGCTTTTTCGATGTCAGCCGGGTCAATTGAGGAAGTCATGATAAAAATAAAGATCTCTTTTTTTAATGATAATTCGATAAACTCGTCTAGGAACTGCCACCCATCCATCATTGGCATATTGAGGTCGAGTAAAATGGCATCTGGCAGAATTTCGTTGTCAAATTCATTTTTTTTTAGTTCCTCTAACGCATGTTGGGCGTTATTATAAGATTGAATTTCTTCGCAAAACTTATTTTTTGAAATAAGAATGCTCATCAGTTTCACGGTTAGTTTGTCATCGTCTATGATGTATGTTAATTTATTTTTCATTTAAATAAATTTTAAAATTCGAACCTAGATCTAGTTCACTTTCTACCTCAATTTTGCCATTCATGGCTTCTAGTTGATTTTTAGTAATAAATAACCCAATTCCTTTAGCATCTTCATTGCCATGGAAGGTTTTATACATACCAAAAATTTTATGTCCATTTCTTTCTAAATCTAATCCTAATCCATTGTCTTTGAAATTTATGACATTGTAATTATCTATAAATTCATGCTGTATTTCTAAGGTAGCAGTGCGCTGCGTTGATTTGTATTTTATAGCATTGGTAATTAAGTTGAGTAAAATACTATCTAAATAGGCTGGTATGGCTGTAACCATAAGATCTTCTGGAATGGTGTCCGTTATAATTATTTTACTTTCTTTAATAACTAACCTTAATGCTTTTTTTGTTTTTTCGATTTCGTTTTTTAAACAAATTTCTTTTTTTTCGATATTTGTTTTTTGCTGAATTGTTATTATTTCATTCAAATATTCAATCGATTCAGACAGTTTTTCCGTTCCTTCTTTAAATAATTCAAAATAGGAAAGTTTCTCTTGGATATCATCAGTATTTTCAATCACATCTACTACCATAGATAAATTACTGGTATGAGAACGGATATTGTGGGAAACGATATGTGTAAAGTTATATAATTTATTGTTCTGATTACTAGTGACTTCTAAAAGTTTTTTCAATTCTAGTTCTTTTTCGATTCTGGAAGTTACATTTCGTCCTACACCAATAAAATTGATGAAATTATTGTGATTATCAAAGGCTGTCGTGATATTCAATTCAAACCAATATTTTTCTTTTTTCTGGTTATAATTAAGTACCGTAATTTTTATACTTTCTTGGTTTTCAATCGCTTTTCGCATCAATGATGAGGAAGTTGCGTCCGTTTCAGGACCTTTAGATAGATATCCTGGTTTTTGCCCTAAAACTTCAATCATTGTTAAACCCGTTAGGTCTAAATAAGCTTGGTTTGCCCATACAGCGATTCCATTTTTATCAGCAATTACTATGGTGTCAGTTGTCTCAGATGCAGCAAGTGATAGTAAAGTCATTTTGTTTTCAGTAATCTTTCTTTCGCTGATGTCTCTGATGAAACACACTAAATAGGTGATATTATCCACCTGAAATTTCTTTCCAGAGGCTATCTCGACTGGGATTAAATCTCCCGACTTAGTTTTTATGAAGGTTTCATCAACGGTATAGTCATTTCTGTGTAGGTTGTATTTTAGAAAAAAATGGGCTTCTTTTCGAAATTCTTCGCTAAATAATTCGGTGTAATGGCTGCCTTTTAATTCAGAGACCTCATATCCAGTGAGGACTGAGGATCTCGGATTACAATCGGTTATGATGCCATTAGAAGTGTCAATAATGAAGATTGAGTCATTGGCACTAGAAAAAATGGACGAAAATTTCTCTACATTTAATTGAAGCTCATTAATTAAGTTCTGTTCATTTGTGATATCCTGAAAAGTACCTAATAAATTAGCTGGTTTTCCATCAATCATTTCCACTTGACAGATGCATTCTATATATTTTATATTGTTTTTAGCGGTAGTAATTTGGAATTTATCATCAAACGAAATTCCTTCATGAATTGCACTATAAATTCTATTTTTAATCCGGTCTCTATTTTCTCCTTCGGTATAAAAATTAATTCCGTTTCCATTAACAGGGTCAAAATCAGCAGGAACCTCAAGAATGCATTTTGTCACTGCATCCCAAAAAACGTGATCTGTCTGCACATTCATCTTCCATATACCAATCTTAGCTGATTGCGCAGCCTTGAAGTAGAGTTCAAGTTTATTTGTCATTAGTAGGTTATAAATGTTTTTAAGTAATTTGGGGTTTTCAAATATAAAGTATAAATGTTGTCATCCATTTTTTTTAACATTAAATAACCGTTTTTCAGGATGGTAATGTTAAATATGCTTTTAAATCAGCTTTTATGTTTTTATTTACGATACAGGGATTATATCTAAGATCTCGGTTTATCTGGTAGTAAACTGTATACGTGATCGTAATCTAGTCCTTGGCGCTTTTCCTAATTGTTGTTTATTAAAATAAAAAAATATAATAAAAGCTGCTCCTTTATTATTGATTTGGGATAATTAGCGCAGGAAATTAAGTCAGCCTAAGCTGCGGCGTGTACTTTTATATTTTTACGATAAACATTATTTTTATCTTTTTTTATTCAAACTTAAAACCTGTACTATTTCAGAGATCTCTCGCCGATAATTTATGAAAACTGATGTCGCGGAGGTCTATTTAAACATTCAATAATCTTCTTTACTGCATTTTTATGGTTCAATAGTAAGTTCGCAGAGGTTTAGTTGAACGCATGCACCAGTCAACAGCTTAATTTGTTGTAATTTTGTTGTAAATTTTTTTCAGATGAGTGAGCCAGTAATGATTTTTAAAAAACCATCTTATCCTATAAATGATGCTCTTTTGCAGTATTTAGAGCGGTTTGATCGCATATCAAAAGTCTCAATATTTTATGATGATTTATTGCGATTTTCAGGTTCGGTAACGGTGTATGATAAAAACGATGAGGATACGTTGTGGATTAGAGTGTATTACAATGAGTTTGAAAGAGAAGAAATTGATTTGAATTTAAAAAAAATCTATTCACTATTGCACTCAGATGGTAATTTAGGAATTATTAAATTCTTAAATGTGGATTCGATTGATTATTGCACTTTTGGGAACTCAAAGCCTTTTCGAATAAAAGTCAGGAACATACTTAATGATAATTATACGCATTTTTATATCAAAAAAGCCGATGCTTCCCGTGTTTATGGTTTGGAATTAGAACACATTCTTTCCCCTGATAAAATCAATTTTTTGGTTTACCAAGATACTTTAATTGAGGAGCACATCATGGGGATTCCGGGCGATGTATTTATTAAAACCTTATTGAAAGATTGTACAGAAACGGAAAAGTCACAAATCGCAAAAGAGTTTGTAAAGTTTAATGAACGTTGTATGATTCGGTTGCTAGGGGATATGCGTTCTTATAATTATGTAATTGTTCCTACGCATGATTTTGACCAAGTGGTCTATAAAATACGGGCCATTGATTTTGATCAGCAATGTTACGAAGGCAATTTTAAAGTGTATCGCCCACAGTTTTTTAAAGAAAATTATCCAATGGTTAAATTGGTAAAAGAAAAACTTCAAAATAGTTCAATCGAGCAATACAAAGATGAGGAGCGTTCTGTGTTAGCTAAAAGAATGATTTCTGCTGAAAATAGAATCAACAGATTATTGGAAATTATGGGAGAGGACGAACTTGCACCCGAAGCACATTTGCATCAGTTACAAATGGAACTTTACAATTATACCAATGATTTGAATTTTAAAAAAGCCAAATCTATGGGAGAAATTATGAATGCAGCATTTGAATTTATTACTCGAAATTTCAAAAGCATTAATTTATTTAAATCAAGAATGTAAGTGTTGGTCTGTTTGTGTTGAACGAATTAAAATGATTTTTGGTCATGCTACTATAAATCGTATTGTTTAATTTTTGCAACCACAATTAAAAAGGGATGAATTTTCTTAAGTGCTTTTTACTATTTCCTTATGCTATTCAAATTAACGTCAAGTTCTTTTTTATGAAAAAATATTTTTTATTGAGTTTCTCTTTTATTTTGATGGGTTGTCAGCAAGAATCAAATTCTTTGACACCACTCTTTTCTTTTCCCAATAAATTAAAAGAGGTGTCAGGAATAACGTATGTACCTAGTGCTAATTTGTTATGGGTATTAGAAGATCGTGGAAACCCAAATGCAATTTATAGTATTAATTCTAATGGAAAAATCGAGAATACCTTAACGATCGCAAACACAGATAATATCGATTGGGAAGACATCACAAAAGACAAAGAAGGAAATCTTTATATTGGCGATTTTGGTAATAATGACAATGAAAGAAAGGACTTGAGTATCTACAAAATTGATAAAAACGCGTTACAAAGCAAAAGTGCAACACCAGTATACAAGATTTCTTTTACTTATCCTGAACAAAAAGATTTTCCACCTAAGAAATCAGAAATGTTTTATGATGTAGAAGGTTTTTTCGAGTTTAAAGATAATTTCTATCTTTTCACAAAAAATAGAAGTAAAGGATTTGATGGAACAGCATTTTTATATAAAATACCGAATGCTCCAGGAGTTCATCTAGCGGTTTTAATGGGGAAATTTGAAACATGTACAGTGTACAATAGTTGCGCAATCACCAGTGCAACCATTAGCCCAAACGATGAGAAAGTTGCTATTTTAACACACGATAAACTATTTTTATTTGAAAATTTTAAAAACGATGACTTCCTTAATGGTACTAAAACTGTTCTGGAATTAAATCATTTCTCTCAAAAAGAAGCGGCTTGTTTTAAAGATAATGACCGCTTATTCCTTGCTGATGAAAGAACCAAAAGCATTGGAGGAAATGTGTATAATGTCAGTCTTAAAATGTTAAAATCCAAATCCTAGACCAAAAGCAATTCGTGCTTCTTCGCCTGCACTTTTAAAATAAGTGATCCGGGCCGTTAATACATTTAGTCCGTTAAGCCATAAGCCGCCACCAAATGACTGGTGCCATTTATCAGAACTCTCGCCTTTCTGCCATACTCTACCGTAATCAAAACCACCTAAGACTCCATAAGACATCGGTATAATGGTCCTTTTTATTTTTCCTAAATTCAAACGAATATCACTACTTTGATAGAAAGATCGGTTGCCTAAAAAACGTTCATTTCTGAAACCTCTTAAATCATAATCACCTCCTAAAGTCGCTCCTTGGTAAAATTCAAAATTGTCATTTAATACGGCTTTTCCTTTAAGTATAGTTGCGAACACTAGCTTTCCGTTGGCGTCTATTTTGTGATTAAAATTAAGCTTGCTTTCTAGTGCAGGAAAATTTCTTTTGGTATCTTCTAGATTCATTTTCCAAGTACCTGCGATACTAAACCCCATTCCCATAAAGGGAAAAGATAGTACATCATAATTTTCAAAACTGTATTTCATCATTGCTCCAGCAAATTGTTGACTTTGAAAAACAGCTGGATTTACACTTGAAGAAAGATCTACAAACCGATTCATAGTTTCTTCTACGGTGATTCTTTCAAAACTGGTTTGAAGCTGAATGGTACTGCCGGATTTCCCAACTCTTTTTATGGATGGCATTACTTTTAGCATGCGGATACGAACGCGATTGAAATCCATACCAAACGCATCATCTTCGTTTACCGTTTCATTTCCGTAGCCGAAGTAATTAATCGTGAAATTAGGACTGGTGAAACGGCTCTCAAAATCGGCATCCCATTTGCCAAATAATTTCGGAAATTTACCATTATAAATAACTTCATACCCTTTTGTAGCAAAGAAATAATTCGCTTTTAAACTGTGTTTTTGAGTGTAGGGATTCTGTTTAAAATCATTAACAAGATAACCGGTTGCAATGCCTATTTTTATTCCGTCATCAGGATTAAATCCAATATTTGGAAGCCCAGAAAAAGCATTATATTTCGGTTTTTTATAATCGTATAAGCTAGTTTCGTAGTCGTCTGATAATAAAATTTTACTCTTCGCATCTAATGCATACGTATTAGTCTTGGACTTAAAATCATGAATTTTAATTTTTCTTCCGTCTTCAACAATGTAAGAATCCTCATTTTGACCTCCAATTAGTCGGATTTTAATTCCTGATTGTGCTTTTCCTTTTACTTCAAAAATATCATCATCATCTAAACCATAAATCCATATTTTTTTTGTGTTTTTAGCGTTAAAGTTTTTAGTATATTGTAGTTCGTCTCCATCATTTTTCAAGCGAAAAACTTGGATTTCGAGTTTGTTTCTTCCTTTATTCTGGATTACAAACTTGTCTTTTTTATCTGTTCCAACAATCAAAACAGTGTGCTGTAAAACCGTGTAATATTGGGAGGCAGACTGCTGTAATTCTTTTTTACGAAGTTTTAATTTTCGTTTGATATCTTGCAATGTCTCATCTTGTACAGCCTCAGGTAAATTATCAAAGGTCGCCCCTATAGCTTCATCTGATAGGTTATCTTGGATGTATTTTGCTTGTTTGATCCATTCGTTTTCATCGGCAGTTTTTATAAAAGCGAGGTCTAAGGGGTAAGGTTCTCGATTCATCAATTTGACGTTTTTCATTTTGTCCCCAAAAGACTGCATGTGACGTAATGGTATACTTTTCATCAATACAAAGAGCAACGCACCATCATATTTTGTAAATGCTTGATCTCGATCTCGCGGAATGGGTTTGTAAATTACTTTTTGATCTACTTTATATTCGCCCCAACGCCACTGATCTTCATGACGGTCCCAATCGCCTATAAGCATGTCAAATAATCGCGCTATAATATAAGCACTTTCATCTATTGTGTATTTTTCGTCTTTGTGTAGGTTTTTCATTACCTCTTTTGTGCTGATGATTGCCATTGGATTGCCAAAACTTGCTACATCCTTTTGGCTATCTGTTGGACGCTCTTCCACCAAGTATAATTCGTTTCCAAATTCAGCATTGAAATTTTGCAACGCACTGTGTTTTGGAATGTAGTATAAGTTAGGATTCGCATGAGCAACACCTATTTTTGAGGCTAAATTGCCCACAGCAAAGGGCGTATAAGGATGTGCAGTAGTATAAAAATCAGATAATAAATTTTCGGCATACGTATCGTCAAATTCATCTTGGATGAACTGATTCTTGAAAGCTACGGATTGGATAAAACGTGTTGTGCTTTTTTTCATAGCACGCATCACATATTCTTTTCCCGTTTTATCAATGAGTTGTAAGGAATTAGATTGATGTCCGCCGCCAGAACGCTTTGGTTGTAATCCTCCATAAAGAGTATCAATTGTAGTAGTTGTAGCCACTATGGGTAGGCTGTAATATTTGCGGTAGTGGTTTCCGAAGAAGAACCTATAAAACCCTGATTTCTGGGTTTGTTTGGAAGTATAAATACTAGCAGTGGTCGTTTTGGGAAATGAGGTTGAAAATACTTTCGTGTTATAATCCTCTTTTTTGTCCAATACCAATTTTTCAAAGATAAGTTTTTCGGTATTATTTTCTTGGCCATAAAATGATACTTTTGCCGCCCCATTTTCATAGATTGCCAAAGAAGCATACCCATTTCGACCATAGGAAAAATCATTTGGATAAAGTGCTTTAGCAGCTTCAGATTTAGAACCTGCACCACTGATAACTTGCTTTATATTGTCTTTTTCAATATACTGTAAATTGTGATCATGGCCGGATACTACAATAACATTGTCCTGATTTTGAAGTAGTGTTTTTACCCTTTTGATAAAAAGGCTGTATTGCTTATTTTGAATATCTTGTGGACTTACTCCAGATGTTTTTCGGACAAAATTGATTACAGAACCTAAAATTGGAAGCGGAATCTTTTGTTCTAAGGGGAAAAGTTGTTTTTCTAGTGAAAATTGACCTCCATGTGATCCATTGCTCATTAGCGGGTGATGTAGCGCGAGAATTACTGTTTTTTCTTGATTCTTACTCAAAAGGTTTTCAAATTCTTCAAAAAAAGCTTCTCGAGTTTTGATCGAGCAATCATCATTTATTGTAGGGCTTTTGTCCCAATCCTCTAAAAACCATTGGCTGTCGATAGTGATTAAAACCAGATTTTCGTTGATTTCTAAATCATCAATACCGCAACTTTTTCTAGGAAGGAATGATTTCTTGTCGTTGAGGTACTCCGTTACAAATTTAGCCTGGCGTTCTAATCCCTTAATTCCGCTATACCAATCGTGGTTTCCGGGAATGAAGATAGTTTGCCCCTTAAATTTTTTAGATAATTTAAGTTGATTTGTCAATTTACTTTCCGCGATAATTCGTTCATTTGGACTATCAGTTGCAGGCAATCCTTTTGGATAAATATTATCACCAAGAAATAAAAGAGTACTGTTTTTATTGGCTTTTTGTAAACGTTCCTCCAGTATAAGTAATGTTTGCTGTGCTTTCTTTTCATTGGCGTTACCAGCATCTCCAATTAAATAAAAAGTATGCGCAATTGCTGAACTATCTGTTGCGTTTTGGGAAACTACATTTTTGATGTTTTTTCCAAACTGGGCATGATGTGTTGCGCACGATTGAAAAAATAGCGCTACAATAAAAAATATAAAACCTGCTTTATTGGAGGTAATAAAACATTTATCCAAAAATAATTTCATAATTTAGTATAAAAATAAGTCCATGAATCTAACAGAACAGGCTGAAGTATTTGTTAAAAAATTATTCAAAGATAGACTTTCTTCGTTATATACCTATCATAATTTACAACACACAATTGATGTCGTTACCGCTGCTAAAACTCTCGCTGATGCAGCAGATCTTAATTCTTCTGATCGAGAAATTTTGATAATTGCTGCATGGTTTCATGACACGGGATATATTAATGGTTGTGATGATCATGAAGAATCTAGTGTGGTAATCGCTAACGAGTTTCTACAAGAAAATGAAAAATCGCCTGATTATATGGCCAACATAGCTAATTTAATACGGTCAACAGCATTCGGATATATACCTAAAAGTCCTATTGAAAAAATAATAAGGGATGCGGATTATTTCCATTTAGCCAGTGATGATTATCCAGTAACGAGTAGTGCGTTGCGAATGGAGTGGCAAAATATGGATCAAAAAACCTTTTCTGATTATGACTGGAATACTGAAAACATAAAATTTATGTCGGATAGACATCAGTACTACACGGATTATGCTTTGAGAAATTGGCAACCATTAAAAGAAAAAACGGTAACGCGACTAAAGAAAAAAGGAAAAAAAATGGAAGGCAATGCTAAAGAAGAATTGGAGAAAGAATTAAAAAAAAGGGAAAAAGAACAAAAACCGGAACGAGCCATCGATACTCTTTTTCGTATCACCTTAAATAATCATACTAGTTTGAGTGGTATTGCAGATAGTAAAGCGAATATATTACTGTCGGTAAATGCTATAATTATTTCCATTGCACTCTCAACATTGATCCCTAAATTAGATAGTCCTAACAATGCTCATTTGATGATTCCTACTTTTGTCATGCTCTTGTCCAGTGTAACCACTATAATTTTTGCAATACTTTCTACACGACCAAAAGTGACCAAAGGAGTTTTTACTCGACAAGACATCGAAAACAAAAAAGTGAACTTGCTTTTTTTTGGAAATTTCTATAAAATGCCTTTGGAGGAGTACCAATGGGCAATGAATGAAATGATGAAAGACAAAGAATACCTGTATAATTCTATGATTAAGGATTTGTATTTTCTGGGATTGGTTCTCGAAAAAAAATACCGATTGTTAAGAATTGCTTACAATTTATTTATGATAGGAATTATAATATCAGTTGTTTCTTTTGTAATTGCCTTCAGGATGGTGGGCGCTTAGTTTAATTCATCCAGCAAATCTTGGTACGAAAAATTATTTGGGATTTGCTTTCTATGTTCATTGCTAACTTTCACTCTAATTGCTTTTAAGCCGGAGATGCCTTGTAATTCCTCTACTTCAAATTGTTCGACTGTAGATTCTAAAATCTTTTTGAATTGTAAAAATTTAATGTAATTCAAATATTCCATTTCTTCATTGGTATGGGAATAAACGATTGTTATTTTTTCTTTTGCTGTAATTCTCTCACTGCTGCCTTTGATCATAGCTTTGTCGATACGTTTTTTTACCACTTCATAGCGAGCATTATAGGTGCCATCTACATCAAAACGTTTTTCATCCATTCTAAACCGAATTGAAATGGGAGAACTAAAAACTAGAATTAATCCTGTAACATCGAGTTCGTAGGGCAAAGAGAGTTTGAGTTGGTGGTGTTTCATCTCCATTTCGCATAAGGTTTGTAACTGCCACAATCTCAAATTATGGAGGTAGAGTGTGTCAAATGGTTTTGATGGAGCAATCGAAGATCCTATGTAAAGATTGTGTTCTACGCCATCAGTTTTGAAACGCTCATAATAATGAGGATATATGTTTTGTGCCTCTATTTGT
Organism: Flavobacterium sp. CG_9.1; assembly: GCF_015751645.1. Classification (NCBI taxonomy): domain Bacteria; kingdom Pseudomonadati; phylum Bacteroidota; class Flavobacteriia; order Flavobacteriales; family Flavobacteriaceae; genus Flavobacterium; species Flavobacterium sp. CG_9.1. The sequence continues at coordinate 77,083 of NZ_JADOVC010000008.1, read as the reverse complement.
TTTTTATCAAGGAGTGAAGCTAGTTTTTTATTGATAATAGACATGGCATTATCAAATTTCTTTCTGGATTGATAAAACAGGCCCGATTTCTTATCTATGCTTTCGAAATAATTGGCGACTAAAAGTGCTTCAGTTGAACCGGCTTCGCTATTATTTAGAATAGGATGAATCTCATTTTCAATATAAAGCTGAATTTGCTGCTCTGTATCTGCTTTCAATGGTAATTCCAGTTGCGTAAGAAGGGAATCTAATTCAAATTTTCGTTGTTCTAGTAAAACTAAGTTGATCTTTGATTCTTGATTTTTAAAAAGGTGGATGAGAGCACTAATTTGGTTTTTTAGGTCTTCCTTAACACACTCGTTTCTATGTTCTGATGATCCTTTGATGTCTATTTGTCCAAACAAAGGATATACTTCTTTGAATACGATTTCTTTAAAAATGAAGCCTTTATTATGGCTACTCGTTTCAAAATAATCTAATGCTTCCCTTCTGAATTTCCAGTAAACACTCGGGTGAATAGCAGTATATTCCCTTTGGATTATGGCTTCAATTTGATTTTGCATATCCGTATTGTAGCGCTCGACGGTATCAATTAAATAGGGTAAAATCAAATCTAGTTTGCAAGCGTTAATACTATTTAATTCCCTAGGATATGCGGAAACGAGTTCAACTACTCCTAAAAGTACACCGTTTTTTAAAATGGGAGCAAAAATGCAGCTCTGAATATTTTGTTTCAATAAATGATTGCCTAGTATTTCATTTTCTGGTTGTTGCGCAAATTTTTCAACATTTGAAATGGATATAATTTTTTTATTTTCCAACAGATTTTCAAAAGAACAACTAAAAAGTGCATTTTTACAAGCTACTTCTTCACTATCTGCGAGTATGAAACTGGTCAAACTCTTGTCATTCAAAGTGGGTTTTACAAATTTATCTTCCTCTTCATTGTAAACAATAACTCCCACTCTTAAATCAGTAATTTTGAAAATGGAACGAAAAATAGATTCGAAGTTTTCTTGCAACTCTATTTGCTCCTTTTCGGGCTTCAATAGATTGCTTTTTAACTTTGAAATGGAACTTTCCGTGGTGGCATCAAATAAAATGGCAATGCCAAATCCTTTGAGAATCCAACTCTCAACAGGAAATTTTTCTTTCCACAAAGCAAGGTTGTCATAATTGTCCATCAACAAATCTATGTCATCCTGCGATAGCTTTGGTGCTTTTTCGGTTGCAATAATTTCTAAAAAATCAGCATTGTACAAAATACGATACTGATTCATAATTCCTTTTTTGTTTGGTATATCGTAAAATAAGGGCTTATTAAAGTCTATTTTCTGTCCGTAAATCGCATTCAAAATCAACGTACAACTCATTACATAAAATTGATGTTCATTAAAATCTCGAATGGCCATGTCAAATAATACACCAGCTTCTGTGACTATTTTCTTGAATCTTTCCGTGTAATTGAACGTAAAATTTTGAAATGGAATTGTAACTGCCTTAATTTCATTATTTGTTAATGCAGTTGGAAATAAATCAGCTAGCAAATGCTTAATTAAAGTTTCATTTTCAGAAATTATGCTCAAATCTTCAATGCCTGTTCTAAATTCAGGTAGGGGCTCTATTTCTTTTAACAAAGCGGCGGCATAATTAGCACGATAATCCACATTAGTGACCGCAATTGCTTCCAAGGCTTCAATAAGCTTATGAAATGATATTAGGGTTTTGAACGGACTTTCTTTAAAAAAATTATGCGCCATTTTTCTTTTATTTTAAGAGCTACTAATTTACAAATAAACCAAATTTTTGGAATTGTTTTTGGAGTTTTATTTTTAAATGTAAAAATCCCCAATTACAGAAGTGAATTGGGGACTGAATCTTTTTTATAGTGCGTTATTGCGTGCTTTTTAAGCTATGATTTCTCTTCTTTATTGAAGTAAACAAGGTAATAATACATTTGTTTTTCTTCATCCCAACCTTTTTCCACATATTTCTCCGCACTTTCAGGATTGATAAAATCCATTTTAATTTGGATGTGCGTATCTAAATTGATCACGTTTTTGATGGATTTTCTAGCATCAGAAACCGCTGCATTCGCAATAGGGAAAGAGGTAACATCTTCAATGCTGTATTTCTCTCCTTTGTCGACTTTATAGTTTTTAAACTCAGGAATTAAGTCTGGATTGTCTAAAACTTCATTAAGAAAATTCGTTTCTTCGAACTGATCGTTTTTGGCAAAATAATTTACGGAACGGTTCATAAACATCACTTCTTCTTTCTTGTCTTCAGCAGGAAAAACAACGTCTTTCGCAAAGTTCTGACAGAATTTAAGGTATTTTTTAGTGATGAAGTTTTCATCTTCAAAAGCATCCACAGATAAGAAATGTTCCAACCAATATCTCGCATCATAACGGTTGCTGTCAACAGTCAGGATTTTGTATCCTTCTTCTTTTTTGTAGTTAAAGATAATGCATCCTTTATCTAGCTTATTCAAACTCACACCATGTTGTAAAATCATCTCTAAATGGGAAGCTTTTTCTTCAAACTGCAAAAAGTCAGCTTGAATTTCACTTTTGAAAATCCCTATAGCGTCAACCACATTATTATCGATACTTACATTGGTTAAATAAGTAACATATACTTCACCATTCTTGATGTGCGGATGATTCGACTGCTCAAATAAGTGTGAGGTGATTTTTTTAGAAACTTCATGAATTGTACTTGGATTATCAAAAACTTCCGTTGCAAATTTGAACATGTCGTTATAGTCCAAATCAATTTCATGGGCAAACTGAAAATAGTTTTCTTCTTTTTCTCTAAAGGGTTTAAAGAAAAATTCTTTCATCAAAGGCACAATTTCATCATTCAGATTAAATGGTTGCTCCGATAAAAAGATCGCTTCGTTTCTACTTTTATTTCCCACTCTATGAATGGATAAGTTTTCGATGTGGGTGTTGTATAAGTTGATCATGGTTTTTTTGAGTTTCAAAGGAGCAAAGAGACAAAGAAATTAAGGTTTTAAATTCGCTCTTTTATTTTTCTAATGAAAGAACTTAACATTCTTTCTATTTCTCTGCTTTCTTCGTATATTTTGTTAAATTGAATTTCGTTTGTGTATTTTAGATTAAATGCTATTTCAAGTTGTGTTTGTATTTCAAATAATGAAGCTATTGCAATATTCAAGAATTTTAGATAATCTTTATTACCATCTCTGCCATAACCTTCAGCGATATTACTCGGAATTGAGACTGAGCTTCTCCTGATTTGCGAAGTTAAACCGTAAATTTCTTCTTTTGGAAATGAATTTGTTAACGGGTAGATATCGGTAACTAAAACCATAGATTTTTGCCAAATCAGTAAGTCTCTAAATGTACTCATGTTCTTATATTTTTAAAACCTTTGCAACTTTGCACCTTAGTAGCTAGCACCTTCTTTAAGAATTAATTCCAATTCTCCTCAAATCCATAATCTTCAAAACTGTCATCGCCTTCAAACATGTCTAAATCATCCTCGTCTAAGCCATCTTCAAATTCGTCATTGTAATCATCTGCATTGTCTGATTCAAAGTTTTTTTCCATTGCTTCGTCAGGCATTTCACCATGAGAAAAAATAGTTTCAGGATATAAATTACCAACAACTTGATCTTCTACAGCAGCAAGTTCCACAAGGAACGTCCACATATTGATGAAATCGTATACATAAAGAATTTTAGTGTTTTGCTTGTCTAAAATATTGGATAATTGGTAATCGCTCATGACCTTTTGTTCACCGGGAACATCACCGGTATCAAAAAGTGAAATCTCCTCTTCTTGATTCCAAGTTTCATCACAAGTATAAAAAGAAGCCACTTCCATTCCATCAAAACCGAAAGAATTGAAAATAGCGTTGTGTAAATCTTCTAAAGTATCGTCTTCAAGTATTGCAATGTCCCTAAAAACATCTTCTTCTGCGTCTAGAATCACTCTAAATTTATATACCATAATCTTTGTTTTTATTGAAAGGCCAAAGGTAAAATATAATTTTAGATTTAGATTTCAGATTTTCGATTTGTTGATAATATTTTTACGTATGCGGAAGTAAGAAAATGATCAAGATGATACTATTTCAACAAAATAGAAAAAAGCAAATCTTGTTTTAGAACTAAATATTTACCTCTGAAATTACAGTTTTTGATCGTTTGGTTTATTTTTAAAAACACGTGCAACTCTTTTTCGGAACTGATGGTATTTTTTATGAGTTGGATACTGTCTATTTGATGTCATATTATTAAAAACCAAAGCTACAGCAAGCAAAATTAGTACGCCGCTCAATACTGGGGAAAGTACATACCAATAGCCCATATTTTTAATTTCATTTGAACCAGTAACTGCAATTAGAGCAGTTGCACCGCCTGGTGGATGCAAAGTTTTCGTTATTTGCATAAAAACAATAGACAAAGAAACGGCAAGCGGGGCGGTTATCCAAACTAGATCCGGAACGAATTGAAAAACGGTAACTCCTATAATTGCAGAAATTAAGTGTCCTCCAATAAGGTTTCTTGGTTGTGCCAATGGACTTTGGATTACACCATAAACTAAAACACTGGAGGCGCCAAAGGAACCGATTAAATATACCACATCAGATTGCGGTAACGTTTGGGATTGTAAATAAGCGAGTATTCCGATGCCTATAAAAGAACCGAGAAAAGCCCAGAAATGTTCTCTGAAGTCAACCAATGTTTCTTTGTACAGAATGTATTTTGTTTTGCGGTAACTCCTTTTTATTTTTTGAACTGCCATCGATAATTATTTTGCTAAACTGGGAGAATAAGAGTAAACGGTGAACGGATAAATCAATTTAGCCGTGTATTTTGAGATTAAACACACCACTAGAATTGGTAGAAACAATGTATAATCATTGGTTAAACCACACACTAAAAATAGGGCGGTAAAAGGCGCATGAATACTGGCACTCAAAACGGCTGCCATTCCTATTATGACGAAATTTATTGGAATTACATTGGCATTGAAATACTGATTTAAAATTAAAGCAAGTAGCAATCCTAAAAAAGCTCCTATAAAAAGACTTGGTGCAAAAACGCCGCCATCTCCTCCTGAAGCTAAAGTGGCTGAGGTAACAATAGGTTTCAAAACTAAAATTCCAATGAAAGTGAGTATCATTGACATTGAAAATACCATTCCATTTGGATTGATGAAAATAGTTTTGATGGCATGATAGCCTTCGCCATAAAGCTGTGGAAATACAAAAAGGGAAACACTTAAAATTACAGATCCAAAGATGATTTTGTAATAGTGTACTTTTATTTTCGAAAATTGTGCTTTAAAAAATAACACACAACGGGTTAAATAAACCGAATTTATTCCTGCTATAATTCCAAGCAGTATAAAGTAGGGAATAGCTCTTAAATGCCAAGTCATATTATGTACTGCAAACAAAGGTTTTTCGTCCAATAAATGAAGGAGTCCAAAAGCGATTGAAACAGCGATTAGATTGGTTAGTATAAATGCCCGAGTTACTTTTCTTGAAATTACTTCCAATGAAAATAAAAGGCCGGCAATAGGACTGCTGAATAATGCGGTAATTCCGGCAGCAACACCCGCACAGATTAACTCGGTTTTGTATTGTCGGAATACATTTTGTTTTCTTTGTGCCACAGAACCTATTGTAGCCGAAGCAACAACTGTCGAGACTTCTATTCCTGTAGAGCCACCAAAAACGACAGTCAATAAGCCGTTAATGAAATGAGAAGGAATTTTATAACTGGGTAAATTATTCGAAGGAGAATTAGTGCTTTCAAACACTTCTTTTATGCCTTTATTTTCCTTTTTCTTGAATACATATTCCCGCAGAAAATAGATAATTGACAATCCAAAAACGGGGAAAACAACTAAAAATATTGGGTTAACTACCGTTTTATGAAAAAAGATTTCTTCATAATATTCGGTTGTATTTTTTAAAATAACACCTAAAAAAGCCGATAGAAAACCAATTAGTATTGATACAATTACTAGTTTTTGAACTTTAATGAAGCGATAATTTTTTTTAATTTGTGTGGTATTGTTCATTTTGAAAAATTAATTTTCTGAGTAATACAAAATTAAAGAAACTTAATCGGAATCAAATAAAGAAAATGGATAGACTATTTTCTTTTGTGATTTATATATTATTTTGACTTTTTTACAAACAAAAACGCCTTATTTTTCATAAAACTCTACCGGTAAGTTATCGGGATCTGCGATAAAGAAGAAGCTTTTTTGAGTAAATTCATCAATACGAATTGCTTCTGCAGTAATACTTTGATACACTAAAAAATCGCGTGTTTTTTGAATGTCATTGACTTCAAATGCTAAATGGCGCATTCCAGCCGCTTCAGGACCCGAAGGACGTTTTGGTGGATTTGGAAAAGAAAACAATTCAATCACATAGTCTCCGTTAAGTGCTAAATCAAGTTTATACGATTGTCTTTCCTCACGATAAATTTCTTGAATAATTGTAAGCCCTAAAATAGTTGTATAGAATGTTTTAGATTTCTGATAATCGGAACAAATAATGGCAATATGATTAATTTTATTGAGTTGTAGCATTTTTATTATAATGAAAAAGCCTAATCGGTTGATTAGGCTTTAGGTTTTTATTTTTTTGCGTCAGAACAAAGTCCCACAATTTCATGAAAAGTGTCGTGTAAATCCGTAATTGATTTCACAATTGCGGCATCAGTTCCATTTGACTTTACTAATTTGTGAAGTGCTTTACTTTTTAGTTGCAGTCGTTCTGCTGAAGCTAAAATAGCGTTTGTTCTAAATTCTGTTGGAATATCTGATTTTAATAACATCGCTGCTTTGTTCATCATTTCTTCTGAACGTGCTTTTATTGGCGCCACATTTCCTTCTTCTGCCGGATGGAAAGTTTGCGACATTACTTCGTGAAATTCTTTTATGGCAGGCCACTTATCAAAAGTGGATTGTGCCGAAACTGAGTTTGCGACAACGATAAGTGCCAAGACTAAAAATGTTTTAAGATGTTTCATTATGATTTGTTTAAGTTGTTATAACAAAGATAGGAAAATTTAGTTTTGAGAAATTGCAATTTCAATATTCATCATTCATTCAATTTCCGAATCACTTTTGCCGGATTTCCAACCGCCAATGAATTATCAGGAATGTCTTTTGTAACTACTGAACCTGCACCAATCACGCAGCCCTTTCCAATCGTAATTCCAGGACAAATCACCGTATTTCCGCCAATCCAGCAATCATCACCAATGGTTATGGGTAAGGCATTTTCTAGCGTTTTTCTCAATTCAGCTTCCAGCGGATGTGTTGCGGTATACAACTGTACATTGGGTGCAAAAAACACATTAGAGCCAATAGTAACTTTGGCACAATCCAAAACAACGCAGTTTACATTGAAATAAACATTTTCGCCACAACTGATATTGTATCCGTAATCGCAATGAAATGGCGGTTCAATGTAAAAATTTGCATCGGCATTCGGAATCAACTCTTTGATTATTTCCCGCGCTTTTTTGGTCACTCGGTATTCTGTGACATTCAATCGGTGCAGTAAGTTCTTAGCTCTGCGACGGTCTTTTACTAAAACAGGATCACCAGCTGACTAATAGTCTCCGGCAATCATCTTTTCTTTTTCTGTCTTTACTTCCATGGTTGATTTTCTTATTTTTTTTGGGCATGACCGTAGTCTCGTCCGAAAAGACGAGACTGCGGTCGGGCTATCCGTTTCAATCTTTATTTTCTCGTTTTGACAACGAGAAAATAAAGGATTTCCACTGCTATCCCTCATGCAAATCGCCTCTGTTTTTATCAGACTTGTTGTAAATATAACAGAAAAATAAATTCTTTACAATTCATCCGTTGATTTCAACAGTTCGGAATAGTATAGTTTTTCATCGGTAGTCGTCCTGCTACATTTGCTTCATCATAAAATCAAATCAGATGAAAACCATTATTACACTTACATTTTTATTATGTACCACGTTTATTTTTTCGCAAAATACAATTTCAGGAAAAGTAGTAGATGAAAAAGGGAAACCCGTTTCAGGTGCTAATGTTTTTATCGAAGGGACTTATGATGGCGCTTCAACTACTGAAACTGGAGATTTTAGTTTTACAACCACAGCTATAGGAAATCCAACTTTGGTCGTTAGTTTCTTGATATTTGAAACTTCAAAAACAGTAATCAACGTGGCTAATTTCCAAAACAAAATAATCAAACTGCGAGAAAGCGTAACCTCTCTAGATGCGGTTGTCATTACAGCTGGAACATTAGAAGCGGGCGACAAAGCCAGAGTTTCGGTGCTAAAACCATTAGATATCGTTACTACAGCGGGTTCTGCTGGAAATATTATTGCAGCTTTGCAAACCTTGCCAGGAACACAAACGGTAGGCGAGGACGGAAGATTATTTGTTCGTGGTGGCGAGGCCAATGAAACACAAACCTTTGTAGATGGGATTCGGGTAGCGCAGCCTTACGGAGCAAGTACAAATAACGTACCTACACGAGGCCGATTTTCTCCTTTTTTGTTCAGTGGAATGTCATTTTCAACGGGTGGTTACTCCGCAGAATATGGCGAAGCACTTTCCAGTGTTTTGTTATTGAATACACAAGATGAGCCGGATCAAAATAAAACCGAAATTTCTTTAATGACCGTTGGTTTAGGAATTGGAAATACTCAAAAATGGAAAAAAAGTTCCTTGAGCGGGAATGCAAATTACTTGAATTTAGCTCCGTATCAAGTATTGATTCCTCAAAACTTGGATTGGAACAGTCCTTTTCAATCCTTGTCGGGTGAAACCGTGTATCGCTATAACTTCAACAATGGAATTTTGAAAGTTTACGCTGCTTTTGAGAGTTCTACATTCGATATTAATCAGGAAAACATCAATTCTCCAGATAAAATCAGGGTTGCTTTGAATAATAATAATTTCTATTTGAATTCATCTTACAAAGGAGTTTTTGGCAATAACTGGCAAATTACTACTGGTTTGAGTTATGGGTATAGCAACAACAAAATAAATTTGGATTCAGATAAAGTGGTGAATGACGAAAATGCGGCCCATTTAAAATTAAAACTACGAAAAAGTTTTTCGGACCGATTGAAACTGTCTTTTGGAGCGGATTATTTTGTAACACAATTCAAGGAAGATTTTAATCCTATTTCCGGTTCGGTTTTCACCAATGGGTACGATTCAAACAGTGCCGCTATTTATACCGAAGCTGATATTTTTTTCTCTAAAAAGTGGGCTGCAAAAGTAGGAGTGCGAGCTTCTAATAATGATTTGCTGAATGAAACGGCTATTTCTCCCCGAATTTCATTTGCGTATAAAATGGCTAAAAACAGTCAGTTCTCCTTTGCGTATGGCGATTTCACCCAAACTCCAAGTGCAGAATACATCAAATATTCCAACAGCAATCAGTTTGAAAGCGAGAAAGCGTCGCATTACATTTTGAATTTTCAGTACAATAAAAATGGAAAAACGTTTCGTGCAGAAACCTATTATAAAGACTATCGTGATTTAGTAAAATTTGATACTCAAATGGCAGCTTATAATTCGGTTTATGATAATTCCGGTTCTGGTTATGCAAAAGGTTTGGATTTGTTTTGGAGAGACGGAAAATCCATCAAAAATTTAGAATATTGGGTTTCTTATTCGTACATCGATACAGAAAGAGATTATAAAAATTTCAGTTCTCAAGTGACCCCAAGTTTCGTTGCGGATCATAGTTTATCAATTGTTACTAAATATTGGATAAACGACTGGAAATCGCAAATAGGTTTTACGAATTCCTACAGTTCTGGACGACCATATAACAATCCAAACGAAACGAAATTTATGAATGGAAAAACAAAATCGTATAATAGTTTGAGCTTTAACTGGGCGTATTTATTGAGTCAACAAAAGATTTTGTACTTCTCAGTTTCCAATGTTTTAGGTTCTCAAAATGTATTTGGTTATGAATACGCGAATAAGCCAAACGATGCAGGCGTTTTTAATAGAAAAGAAATCATTCCTACAGCGGATCGGTTTTTCTTTGTAGGCTTCTTTTGGACAATCAGCAATGATAAAAAAGACAATCAGTTGAGGAATTTGTAATGGATTTAAGTTGCCTCTTTTAACGATTAAAAATTACTTTAAAATAATAAATTTTCAGGGTTTTGGCGCGTATCGTATAATCGTAAAATCTCAATTCTAGTATCAGTTTCTCTATAATAAAGTGAATTTTGTTTTGTGATCACACACTTTCTTATTTGTAGTTCATTATTGATAAAGGGGAATTGCTTAGGGTTTTGTTGGATCAAAGTGACACAAGAATCTAAATGATTAATAAATTTTAAACAAACTGATTTATTCCACTTTGAATCAAGATATTCTAACAGTTTAGCTAGATCTTTATCTGCAAATGATGACCACTTGATAGATTTATGCATACCTTGTTTTGTACTTATCCAAAACTGATTGATGAGCAAGACCATCATTTGAATTCAATTCCTCAATTGCATCTAGTAGTCCTTGTTGTTTGGCTTGTGGCATTGTGTCCCATTCATTGCTAATTTTCTCAGCGTTTATGAAATTTAATAATAGCCCGTACACTTCCTCTAATTTGGTTTTTTCCAGATTATCGATTTCACGGAATAATTTTAATTTTAATTCAGCAGTACTCATCCTCAAGTGTTTTTATCAAAATTACAAATTAATTTCTAATCAGAATACAACTCATCCATCAAAATTGACAGTTCAGTATTTATAAATTTTAATCCAATGAAAACCGAGATACTTTTGAAGTATAAATAACACAACGTTTCAATCATCAAAAAAAACAACCATTTAAAACCAAGAAATCATGACAAAAGTTATCACCACAATCGTATTTTTTATCTGTAGTTTAGTATCCGCTCAAGGGCAATTCGAACAAGGAATGGGAAAAGCCTTCCAGTTATGGGGCGAAGGAAAAAATACGGAAGCTTCAGATCTATTCGAACGAATTGCAGCTGCCGAAAAAACAAGTTGGTTGCCTAATTATTATGTTGCATTAATAAATACAACTACTGCTTTTAAAACCAAAGACAAAGATCAAATGAATTTATTGCTTTCGAAAGCACAAAACGCATTGGATATAGAAATGGATAAAAATCCAAATAATGCCGAATTGTTGGTAATGCAAGCCATGATTCACACCGCTTGGATTGCTTTTGATCCTATGACCAACGGACAAAAATTATCAGAAACCGTGATGGAATTGTACGGAAAAGCACAGGCAATAGCACCAGAAAACCCAAGAGTAGTTTTTAGTAAAGCCGAATTTGAAATGGGTAGTGCTAAATTTTGGGGAACCGATACCAAGCCAATGTGTACTCAAATTGAAAAAGCTATTGGACTTTTTGCTACTTTTAAACCTGAAACAGTTTTTTCTCCAAAATGGGGTTTAGAGAGAGCCATCGAAGCACAGAAAAATTGCAAATAAGAGAAAAGAAACTTTTTCTTGAATGTAACATCGGAATAAATAGCAAAGTAAAATGAATGTACTATACAAACAACTTCAAAAAGTAATAAAACTAACCCTAATTATATTTATTGTAATTGAAGTGATTAATGTGATTATGGGTAGTGAAGTTCATTTTAACAAAAGGCTATTGGTTCATTTTTTATTTACAACATTGTATACATTTTCGCTTTACGGAGCTAATGCGTTGCTTTTTGTGAAATTAGACAGCTTTTTTGTAGATCGATTTTCAATTAAAAGATTGGTAGCGGGTTTTTTAGGTTCTTTTGTTGTCTCATTAGCAGTGATTTTTTTACTGCATGTTTTTGAAGAAGTAGTTTACGGTAATACCTCTTTTGAAAAATTTTTGGCAAACGAAAAGCCTTCCAATTATTTAGCATCGATTATCATTACTTTTTTCGTCACTTTATCAGTACATGCAATTTCATTTTATAAAGCGTATAACGAAAACAAAGTCAAAGAACAGAAAATTATCGCTGGAACAGCTAATGCCAAGTTTGAAAGTTTAAAAAACCAAATTGATCCTCATTTCCTTTTCAATAGTTTGAATGTACTGAGTTCTTTGATCGAAGAAAATCCAGAAAATGCGCAGCGCTTTACAACATCGTTGTCTAAAATTTATCGTTATGTTTTGGAACAAAAAGACAAGGAATTAGTTTCGGTTGCCGAAGAATTGGCTTTCGCCAAAACGTATATGAATTTATTGAAAATGCGTTTCGAAAATAGTTTATTTTATGAAATGCCAACAACTGAAATTTCGGCTGAAGCCAAAGTCGTACCGCTTTCTTTGCAGCTTTTATTGGAAAATACAGTGAAGCACAACGTGGTTAGTGAACAAAGACCATTGCACATCAGGATTTGTGTAGAAGGCGATTACTTAGCAGTTCAAAACGATTATCAAAAGAAAGAAGTGTTGCAAGAGCGTCAAGGTGTTGGGTTGCAAAATATCATCAATAGATACGGAATTATTACTAAACGAAAGGTTTTGATTGTCCAGAATGAAGAGACATTTACTGTCAAAATACCCATTTTAACCAAACAAATAACCGTCATGGATACAACAAATAATTATAGCGAAAGCAACGCCTACTATAAAGCAAAAAAAAGAGTAGAAGAACTCAAAGGATTTTACGGAAACCTGATTTCGTATTGTTGCGTGATTCCTTTTTTAATATTTATCAATTTAAAGTTTTCACCTCATTTTCAGTGGTTTTGGTTTTCAGCAGTGGGATGGGGATTTGGTTTATTAATGCACGCTTTAAAAGTGTATGGTTACAGTTCAAACTGGGAAGAGCGCAAGATTCAAGAAATTTTACAAAAAGAAGACAACAAGAAAAATTGGAATTAAACCCTTAAAAAATTAAATCATGGAAAATACATATCAAAATGACGAGCGCTATTTTAGAGCAAAAAAACAAATTGAAGAAATAAAGGGGTTTTATGGGAACTTGGTTTCCTACATCGTCTTTAACAGCATATTACTCGTCATTAATCTCGTTACATCGCCAGATCATCTTTGGTTTTATTGGCCTTTGTTTGGTTGGGGAATTGGAGTGGTTATACACGGACTAAGAGTGTTTAATTACATGCCTTTTTTGGGTAAAGATTGGGAAGAGCAAAAGATCAAACAAATAATGGATCAGGAAAATAAAAAAAACTGGGAGTAATACGATTTGCCAAACAGGAAATTAGAATATGAATTGTTGAGGTCTAACAAAGTATCATTTAAAATTAAGTACAATGCGAAATAAAGTTGAAATGGATTATAACAACCTTCAATCCGAGGACAGATATGCAGAAGCCCAAAAAAAAGTAAAAAAGTTAAAAGGGTTTTACAGCCATTTGATGATTTACATTCTAGTTAACATTTTTATTTTTGTTTTGAATGTTAAGGATCTTTCACCAGGCGAAAGTTATTTTAAACTAGAAAATTTCTTTACTGCATTTTTTTGGGGAATAGGACTATTCTTTCATGGATTGTCCGTTTTTGGTGGTAATATCTTTTTTGGAAAAAACTGGGAAGAAAGAAAAATCAAAGAGTTTATGGAGAAAGAAAAAAGTGAAAAATGGGAGTAAAAAGGAGTATGCAGTAGCAGTATTCAGTTAAACAAATAACCAAATTAACGATTTTACGTAAATGACCACAATAATAATTGAAGACGAAAAACCAGCTGCAAGATTACTGCAAAGAAAACTGGAAAAACTAAATATTCAAGTAGGAGTGATGCTGCATTCAGTAGAAGAAGCACTCGAATGGTTTTCTAAAAATGAACACCCGGATCTGATTTTTTTAGACATTCAGTTATCGGATGGATTATCGTTTGAAATTTTCGAAAAAGTTGCAATTAAAAGCGCCGTAATCTTTACAACAGCTTATGATGAATACGCGCTTCGTGCTTTCAAATTGAATAGTATCGATTATCTTTTGAAACCCATTGACGAAGATGATCTTGAAATTGCAGTTGCTAAGTTCAAGTCGCTTTTGCCAAAGCAAGAATTACAATCTCAAAATCTCGGAATCGATTTTGAGCAAATCAAAAGGATGCTGACCAATCCGTTTGAGAAAAATTATAAAAAACGGTTTACGGTAAAAATAGGCCAACATTTGAAAGTGATTTCCATTGAAGAAATCGAATGTTTTTTTAGTGAAAATAAAGGAACCTATTTGCATACTTTTGACAACAGGAATTATTTAATCGAATGTACTTTGGAACTTTTAGAGCAGGAATTAGATCCCGCAGATTTCTTTCGAATCAGTAGAAAATTTATAATTCCGCTGAAAGCAATCAAAGAAATTGTCGTGTACAGCAACTCTCGTTTGAAAGTTATTTTGCCTTCGTATAAAGAGGAAGAAGTGATTGTGAGCAGAGAAAAAGCATCCGATTTTAAGACGTGGATTGGTTAGTTTTATAACATATAAAACTGTTTCAATTGAAAGTTAAAATGTCCTAAAAGGGAAATTTTTGAATCTAACAATTGAAACAGTTTTAAGTCATTTTAGGATGTAAAAATTAATCAAATAATGATTTAATTTCCTTCTCTGTCTTACCTAATTTTTGTTGTAATTTACCCCACATTTCATCTTCTTTTCCTTCTTCGTATAGTAAATCATCATCCGTCAAATCAGCAAATTTTTGTTTCAGTTTTCCTTTCAACTCATTCCAGTTTCCTTCAATCTCTTTTGAATTTGGCATAATATCTAAGTTTTAAATTACTATTTGTTCTTTACAAATTTCGTTAATTTAAACGCTAAAAATGTTATATAATTCTATTGAACTATTGCATAATTCCTATGGAATACGTTTCCTTATTTTAAATTATACTACTCAAATTTGTTGCAACTACGGTTGTAGTAAATGTTAAAGTGACTTGATGTAAGATCATGGTAACGTTTATTTTAGGTAATTGATATAGATTATCTCTATAGTAGTTTTACGCCTTAAAACAGGCCTTCCTAATGCTAATTATTCCAAAAATTAAAGCGGTATAGATTATGAAAAACGGGATGATGTATTCTATTAAATGGAGAGACAGCATGACGGCTATAATCAGTAATTGAAAGCCCAATCCATAAATACTGACTAGGGTCATAAACCAGTTAGGAAAGGTTTTTACTTTGTACGCCTCTTTGTCTAATGTGTGAATTATTTTGTCAAACACACCGTAAACGATTGAGTAAACAAAGAATAAAATATCAACAGATTTTTGAGTTTCTCCAGGTAAAGCTCGAGGAGATTTATATTCAAAAATTTTACTAGTTGTATCTCCACCCACTGATTTGTTTCTTAAAATCACATAGTAATAATTGTATAAAGTTCCTTGCAATTGTATGCCAAAAAAGGCTAAAATAGTAAGCCAGATACTCGTTTTTGAAACGTAACAAATGGTCATGAAAAACAGAAAATTAAGGATGATATCAAACACGCTGTCTAAGTATCTTCCTGTGTAGGAAGGCGTGTTTTTTAAGCGTGCCAATTCTCCATCCGCAGCATCGATTCCTGATTTTAATAGTATGAAAATACTAGCCAAGTAGAATGATTCATTGATAATAAAGTAAATAGCAATCAAACCTGAAACACCAAATAGCAAGGTAACATGAATGGGAGTAAAGCGGGTACTTTTTAATTGATTGGCGAGAAATTTCCCGAATGTTCTTCCATAATCTGATAAATCTAAAAATTTATCTTGAGGAGCAAGTTTAGACATTTATGCTTATAAACAAAGAAATGTGACAATATAGTCAGGTAATGATGGTGCTAAATTATGATTTTATTTTGATAATCGATGCAAGGAGAACGTCATTGCTGTCAAGAGAAAGAAAGCCATTATTTGATGCGCTAAACCTAACCAAAGCGGAACCCCATACAACAAGGTAAAAACACCTAAGGCAAATTGGAAAAATACAAAAACAACTAAAACTTTAATGGCGCTTTTCTGCAGTATAGTAAGTAGGTATTTCCTACTAATAAAATACAAAGCTATAATAAGTCCCACTACAACATAAGCCATGGTTCGATGCACAAATTGAACGCCGCTTTTTCCTTCAACAAGATTCAAAAACAATGTTTTTTGCTCAATGAACACGCTGTCGTGAATCAATTGTCCATCACTCATTAAAGGCCAATGGTTGTGTATTAAACCGGCATTTAAGCCGGCAACAAAGCCACCGTAAATAATTTGAATGACAAGAAAAACTAGTGCTACGCGCGCCAGATTGCGCAATGGAACAATGATTTGTGTTTTGTTGGGAAAAATTAAATCCAATGCAACCCATAATGTGTAAGCAAAAGTGATAAAGGCGAAAGTTAAATGTAAGGCCAATCTAAAATGGCTTACATCTGGATTGTCAATTAGACCGCTTCGTACCATAAACCATCCCAAGAATCCTTGAAAACCGCCCATAAATAGTAATACAACACATTTTTTGATAGTCTCGCGTGAAAGACGTTTTTTTAGTAGGAAGTAGATAAAAGGAATAATAAAGGCTAGACCAATAATACGTCCTATTAAACGGTGAAACCACTCCCAAAAATAGATGAATTTATAATCGCTAAGTGTAAAATCGTTATGGATATTAATTTTTTTATACTCTGGAAATTTTTTATATTCTTCAAAGGCTTGAGACCATTTTGCTTCTGACAAAGGGGGGAAGGTGTCGGTTACTAAATGCCAATCAGTCATGGATAATCCAGAATTGGTCAATCTTGTAATACCTCCTACTACAACCATAATAAACAATAATAGGCAACCCGATAGCAACCAAATGATAACGTAATTATTCTCTTTTTTCATTGTTTGAAATTAATTTGCACAAAGATATTTGAAAACCTATGAATTGTTAATTCAACAAGCGTTAATCTTTAGGCCAATTTTCGCTGCTTTTTTTAGCATAAATTGATAGGCTGCCTGATATTCATTTGGGATTTCTCCTTCTAGAATCGCTTCTTTAATTGCTTCCTTAAGCATCCCTATTTCCTTAGATGGCTTCAAGTTAAATAGCTCCATAATTTCTTCTCCTAAAATAGGCGGTTGAAAATTACGTACTTGATCACGTTCTTCTACTTCCACAATTTTCTTGCGGACGATTTCAAAATTATTATGATATTTCTTGAACTTATTTGGATTCTTGGTTGTAATATCGGCTTCGCACAACGTCATTAAATTTTCGACATCTTCACCTGCATCAAATACCAAGCGGCGTACTGCAGAATCTGTAACCGTATCTTGCGATAATACAATTGGCCGCGAACTCATCATGACCATTTTTTGCACAAATTTCATTTTATGATTCAATGGCATGTGCAAACGTTCAAATATCTTTTTTGCCATCTTACCACCCAGAAACTCATGTCCGTGAAAAGTCCAGCCTTGCTTTTTATTAAAACGTTTTGTTGGCGCTTTTCCAATATCGTGCAATAAGGCCGACCAGCGCAACCATACATCATCCGTATTTGGACAAATATTATCAACGACTTCCAGCGTGTGATAGAAATTATTTTTATGGGTATGACCTTCGATTTCCTCCACTTGATTCAGCGCAGTCAATTCGGGAAGGATAATATCTAAAATTCCTGTTTTGAACAAAAGCAAAAATCCTATGGAAGGCTTGTCTGTCAAAAGGATTTTATTCAGTTCATCAACGATGCGTTCTCCAGAAATGATTTTGATTCGTTCTGCGTTTTTGGTTATAGAGTTCAACGAATTTCCTTCAATTTCAAAACCTAATTGATTCGCAAATCGAATGCCTCTTAACATGCGCAATGGATCATCAGAAAAAGTAATATCTGGATCCAAAGGTGTTCTAATTATTTTGTTTTTTAAATCTTCGAGTCCATTAAATGGATCGGATAGTTCTCCAAAATTTTCTTTGTTTAAAGATAGTGCCAAAGCATTTATCGAAAAATCGCGTCGGTTTTGATCGTCTTCCAGCGTTCCATTTTCCACAACTGGATTCCGACTCTCAAAATGGTATGATTCTTTTCTGGCACCTACAAACTCAATTTCAGTATCTTCAAAACGCAACATCGCTGTTCCGTAAGTTTTGAAAACTTGAACTTTTGGTTTTTTTGGAAGTAGTTGAGAGACTTTTAAAGCTAATTCGATTCCGCTGCCTACAGCAACAACATCGATGTCTTTTTTAAAGTCTCTGTTTAAGATCAAGTCACGTACGAAGCCACCAATGACATAACTTTTCATGTTTAGTTCTTGGGAAGCTTCAGAAATGACTTCGAATATTTTATTATGTAGTGCTTGTTTGTAATTGTTTGAAATAGCCACGGATTCACAGATTTTTTTCAACTATTATTTAATTATTCTTTTGTATTCAAGTGAGGTCTTATTGAAATTGACTAAAATTGCAAGTCTATGACCTGAAACATGCAAATAATTTAAACATTGAGAAATATGCTTTTCATGTAATGATTCAGTACTTTTTATTTCAAGTATAATTTTGTCTACAATAACAAAATCGGCATAGAATTTATGATTTAAAACGATGTCTTTATAATGAACTAAATATTCTTTTTCTCTTTCAAAAAAAATTCCATTTGTTTTTAATTCATATTCGAATGCATCTTTATATACAATTTCAGAAAATCCTTTCCCGAGGTTTTTATGGACCTCCATCAAGGCTCCAATAATTTTATAAGTATCTTCTTCGTATAAATAGTTTGACATTTTACAATAAAATTTATTTAAATCACTGATTTTGATTTTTTATAGTACTATCTGAAATTTCAATAAATGTTTAAATCGCCGCAGATTCACTTATTATAATTGAATCCCTTTCTGAAATCGCGTTTTTCTTTAAACTTATCGAGAATCAGTGTTTTTGTCTTTTGTAATCTTATTTAAATCTGTGAATCTGTGGCTGCAAAAAACTATTTTCGAATCACTTTCACCTGTGAATCGTTTGTCAATTTTATAATTGTAGAAGGTTTTCCAGCAATTTTATCGCGCTGCAAATTTACAATATAGTCTACACCTTTTATAATCTCGGGACTAATTTCTTTAAAACTTTTTGGTGTTGGTTGCCCTGAAATATTTGCCGAGGTAGAAACTAATGGTATTTTCATCTTTTCTAATAGTTTAAAGCAGAAAGGCTCTTTTACAATTCGGATTCCCAATGTGTTGTCTGGAGCGATTAAATTTGGTGCTACATTTCTTGGTTTATCTAATATCAAGGTGATAGGGTTTTGCGCGGCCTGTTCGCTTTCGCTAAGATCTGATAAATCCATGATTTGCCAGGCAACTTCAGGAATGTCTTTGAAAACGTTGTACATCATTTTTTCGCCATTCATCAAAACAATCATGCTTTGTGTTTCGATTCTTTTCTTGAGTTTGTAGATTTTGGCAACTGCTTCTGCATTTGTAGCATCACAGCCAATTCCCCAAACGGTGTCTGTAGGATAGAGGATAATTCCGCCTTGTTGTATAATTTCGAATGCTTTATGGACTTCGTCGTTCATTTTAATTTATGAATTAATGATTAACTTATTACTTTTGCAATGTATAATTATTTACAAATATAAGCATAATGACAAAAATTAAAAAAATAGCAATTATTACGATTCATACTTTTGGATATGTAGATTTTATAGTAGATCGACTGAATTCAATGGAAAACGTTGACTTGACTTATGTTAATATTGACTTAATTCCATTTTCATACAGAAATAAATTTTCTAGAATCAGTAATTTTTTTTTTAAATTATTTTTAAGTCAAGGTTTAAAAGAAAAAAACAAAACCAATTTCATTAAGAAAGTAATTAAAGACAAAAACATAATATTTGATCAGGTAATGATTTTCAGACACGATAAATTCCAAAAGGACGCGCTAATTTATTTGAAGGAAAATACAATTGAGATGACCTGCTTTTTATTTGATGGAATTGAAAATTATAAAGGACAGAAAAAAACACTGTATTTGTTTGATACTGTTTATAGTTATGATAAGAATGATGTTCAAAAATATAATTTTCAATTTTTGACCAATTATATTTATGATGATGAAATTCAAAAGGAAACTAAAGTGCAAACAGTTTTCAATATTTCTTCATTTGACAAAAGAGTCCTGTTTTTAGAAAAACTGGCATATTACTTAAAAGATAAAAATATTTCTTTCCGTTTTATTGTAAAAAGAAAGAAAATATGCAATCGCAATAATATTGAAATTGTTGATCAATACTTGCCATTACATGAAGTTAAAAAAATAATAGCTAAAAGTTCAGTCTTGATCGATATACAAAGAGGAAATCAAAGTGGATTAAGTTTTCGTGTTTTTGAAGCACTGGGATACCAAAAGAAGTTAATTACTAGTAATGCGGATATTGTTAATTATGATTTTTATGATAAAAATAACATTTGGGTTATTTCAGAAACTAATTATGAAATACCAACTGCCTTTTTTGAAACTGATTATCAAGAGATTCAGACTGATATCTTAAATAAATATAAGTTAAGTAATTGGATTTCAGTAGTTTTTAAAATAAATTAATACCTACATTTAGCTTTGGTTTTTAGGTACTTTTTAAGTTGCTTTGTATTGCTAAAAGTGTATTTTTACATAGAAAATATAAGGTAATAAAAAGCAAATGAGATTAATACATTTTACTGCTTCAAAAGTTTGGAGAGGTCACGAACAAATGATAATTGATATTTATGAATCTTTTAGAGATAACGAATTTGCTAAAGATCAATTAATTGTTTGTCCAAATGATTCTGAAATCTACAAAATTGCTAAAGATCGAAATTTAAACGTAAAAGGATTTGATTACAAGTCGGAATATGATTTTAAATTCGCTAAAAAATTCAAGCAAATTGCATTAGAGTTTCAATCTAACATTATTCTAATGCACAATAGTAAATCACATACTTTAGCTGTTTTATCATGCATTTTTTATGGTTTAGATGTTCCATTAGTGTTGTTTCGAACTTTAATTAAAAACGTAGGGACTAATTTTTTCAGAAAATACAAATACAATTATAAAGGGATAAAAAAAATTATCTGTATTTCGGAGCCTGTGGTTGAGATTCTTAAATTATCCATAAAAGATCATTCCAAATTAACAGTTATTGGTAGTGTAGTTGATACCGCTAATTTTCTTCATAATGTAAAAACAGGGTACCTTCACAAAGAATTTAATATTCCAGCAGATTTTAAGATTATAGGCAATGTATCGGCATTTTGTAAAGTAAAAGATCATTATACCTGGGTTAATACTGCCGAAGAACTTTATAAAAGAGGATTAAAAGCTAAGTATTTTTTGATTGGCGATGGTTCAATGGAGCAAGAAATCAAAGAGTACGTGAAATCAAAAGGTTTAGAAAATGAAGTTATATTTACTGGTTTTAGAAATGACATAAATAGGTGTCTACCGGAGTTTGATTTGTTCTTATTTACCTCAAATAATGAAGCTACTGGAGGTGTTATTCTCGAAAGTTATGCCTGTAATGTTCCAGTTGTGGCCTCTAGGGCTGGCGGAATTCCCACAGTGTTAATTGACAATGAAACTGGTTTGTTAGCAGAAGTTGGAAATTCAATCGATTTTGCCAATAAGGCAGAGGCTTTAATTAATGATAAAGTAATGCAGGATCAATTTGTCTTGGCAGGTGCTGCATTTTTATTAGCAACTTCTACAAGATTAATAATTGGGACAAAAATATTGAATGTATTGAATGAAGTTTTAGTTCTTTAATAATTACATTTAGCTCTAATATAATAAAGTATGATTTACGGTATATTTATAGTGGTTTTCATTATTGTTTCCTTTTTGGCTTTTTTAAATTTTCAGTTTAAATTACTTTCTTCCGCTTCAAAAAAAGTAAGAATCCTGGAATATCATTCCATTTCAATTGACGGTTTTGAAGATCAAATTACCATCAGCAAAGAGAAAATAATAGAACAGTTTGACTATTTGAAGAACAACCATTACACGATACTCTCTTTATCAGATTTTGAAGAATTAAATAATAAAAAACAGTCATTGCCACCTAGATCTGTCGTACTTACTTTTGATGACGGCTTTTTAGATAATTACAGTGAGTTATATCCTTTGCTGAAGCAGTATAACTTTAAGGCAGTTTGTTTTATTGTTTTGGGAAGAATAGGACAAAAAGCAGATTGGAATGGAAAATTTGTCTCTGATAATATGATCATGATGAGCAAGCGGCAATTATTAGAAGTAAGTTCTCATATCGAATTAGGCTATCATACTTTTAAACATGATAATTATGCGGACTTAACTTTAGAAGAAATTGAGAAGGATCTTCAATTGTGTCAAGAAGTAATTAAAAAGGAGGGTTTAAATGTGATCCCAGCATTAGCATACACTTATGGCGGATATTATAGAAAGAAAGGAATTAAACAAGATCAGTTCTTTAAGTTGCTTGAAAAATACGGTATAAAATACGGTCTTAGAATCGGCAATAGGATAAATGTATTTCCTTTTAAAAATAAGTATCTCATTCAGCGTATAGACATTAGAGGCAGAGATACAATGGAAGATTTCAAAAAGAAATTGATTTTTGGTAGAAAGAAGATATTTTAACAATTATAAACTTTCATTTTTTTTAGCGTTGCATTCTAATTTAATAGCCGTGTAACGATTTACGTAATTTTTTAATCTTAACTTGTTTTTAAACAGTTCGGTCCTTTAATTTTAATTTACTTCTTAAAGTGGATTTATTTATTATTTCTATTAGGTCGTTTTCAATTTCTTATAATCTCTAACTGTATCTAAAAAGCTAGATTCCTTCGTTAATTATTGCCGCTGTATTTGTGGTTCAATTTCTAAAGGTGATAGAAGAATTTCCCAAGACACTTTTTTTTATCAATTAAAATGCCTTGTGGATTTTTTTTGTTCATTTCCATAAATTACAGATTTATACAGTTCTAAAGTTTTTTTAGCCATGATAGTGCTGGTATAATTAGTAATTAGCTTCTCTCTCGAAATTGCAGTGAATTTTGGAATTAATTCTTCGTTTTCAAACAGATAAAATATTTTTTCTGACACCTTTTTGAAATCGTATACTGGAGCCAAAAGACCATTTACTCCATCTGTAATAATTTCCGAAATTCCACCTACGTTGGTGCTGATAACTGGTTTGCAATGATAAAAACTTTCATAAATAACTAATGGTAATCCTTCACTTTGCGAAGTAATTAGTAGGGCATCAAATTGTGGAATAAAATTAGAAGCATGTGGAGTAAATCCTAAAAAGCAAATGTGGTTTTCTAATTCTAATGCTGCAACCATTTTTAAAAGATTCTCAGTTCTATCTGTAAAAGTGCCGATTTGAACAAAAAAGAAGTCTGTTCTTTTTTGTTCGTTAACAATTTCGTTAACGACCTCAATTAATGTTTCAAAATGTTTTGCTCTGATATGATTACCGATTATACCAATTATTTTTACAGATGGATCAACAGTAAATTTTTCTCTCAACAAAAAAGGAGTTTGCGTATTTTTAGTACTAATATTGGTCCCGTGGTAAATCGTTACTAACTTTTCTTTATCAATTATTGATGCCGCCGTGATTCTTTTAGTCTCTTCTGAAACGCATAAATATTTTTTAATTTTAGAATAATTATATTTATAGAGTGTCCCCTTTTTATTTTTGATAGGAAACGATGTCTTCTTGCTGAAAACAAAAGGAGGTAAACTGGCAAATTTATCAGCAATAATCGCTAAAACAATCGCTGATGGATCATGAAGATGGATAATATCAGCCTTATATTTTTTGCTTAGTTTTATTATTTTTAATACAAAACGGACATCTAGATTAATAGCTAAAGGAGCTGTTTCTGTTGTAATATTGGTTTTAGAAAGGCGCTGATGAAAAAGTTCGTCTTTTACGCATAACACTACATTTTTTACTTCTGGATTTGATGCTGCCAACTCGAAACATAGATTTTCGATGTGGTTTTCACCGCCGCCCCAACTTTTAACTGCTGAAATATGTAAAATTGTCATTCTTTTATTATTATTTAAAACTGCGGTTTTTAGTTATTTGTATATCGATTCTTCACTTAAATTCCCACTCCGTTTGCTGATAAATACGCAACAAAACACCCATTGTATACTCAAAGACCGATGCCAAAAAGCGGAATTAGTAAAAATTTTTGGGTAAAATTACATTAAATTTTTTAAGTGTTGAATTCAATACTTACTTTTGTCATTCAATTCTTCTTTTTATGAAATATATCTTTAATCCTTCTTACCAATCTTCTGAGAAACTAATTAGAACTTGTGTCGCTAATTTTGATGCAGCAGGAAAGCTATTTGGAGATGGTCAAAGAAATAAGATTAAACTGTTTGATTTAGCTGATATAACGATTAATATCAAGTCTTTTAAAATACCAAATCTAATTAATCAGGTGGCGTATAAGTATTTTAGAAAATCAAAGGCCAGACGCTCATTCGAATATGCTATTCGATTGATTGAAAATGGCATTGGAACACCACAACCAATCGCTTACGCTGAAAATTTTAAATTCTCCGGTCTTGAACAAAGCTTTTACATCAGTGAGCATCTTCAGTCCGATCTAACTTTTAGAGAATTAGTGCTGCATCCAGAGTATCCCGATCATGAAAATATTTTGCGGCAGTTTACTAAATTTACGTTTGATTTACATGAAAAAGGCATTGAATTTCTGGATCATTCTCCAGGTAATACTTTGATTAGAAAGGGGATTGGGAATCAATATGAATTTTTCTTGGTGGATCTAAACCGAATGAATTTTCACGGCGCGATGGACTTTGAGCTACGCATGAGAAATTTTAATCGGCTGACGCCAAAAATTGAAATGTTGGCGGTGATGAGTGATGCGTATGCAAAACTATATCATAAAAATTACGATGTTGTTTTTGCTAAAATGTGTTTTTATACCAATGATTTTCAGACCAAATTTCACAAGAAGATTGTGTGTAAAAAGAAATTATTGTTTTGGCGATAGCGAATTTTTATTCCAAAGTTGGTCTAATTCTAGGTATCGAATATAAACGGAATTGGCATTTAGGTAGCAGATAATCAATCCTTTCTTTCCATCAAGAAATCCTAATCGCGCAATATAATTGAACATAAAATTATATGTGGGATGTAAAAAGCGCAATAAAAAGGAAGGCTTTTGATTTTTAAGAAACTTTTCCTGTGCTTTAAGTTTTCCGTAGCGGATGGTTTTTGCTTTATACCCATCATAACTGGAATAGGAATAATGAACGAGTTTGTTTTTCAGAATACCTACTTTTCCCTGTACTTTTAATTTTTCGTGTACAAGTCTATCTTTACTGTATTCAGCATTGTTTTTATTAAAAAGTCTAAATATTTTATCCGTTTGATTTCCGCTGAAATGCAGTACTTTTTCTTGAAACATAAAGGTACGTTGGAAAAGAAATGCCGCAATTGTTTCGTTATTTTTCACAGTCGTTAGTACTTCTTTTTTTAATGCAGGAGTTAGTCGTTCATCTGCATCAAGAAATAAAATCCAATCGTTTTTGGCTTGAGATATAGCAAAATTTCTTTGTGAAGAATAATTTTCAAACTTATGTTGGATAAAAGTCACCTTTTTAAATGATCGACAAATGGCTTCAGTTTGATCTGTGCTGAATGAATCCACGACAATAATTTCAGCAGCAAAATCCAAATCAGCTAATAGAGCCTTGATTTGGTTCTCCTCGTTTAGAGTGATTATTAAAACTGAAATTTCAGTATTGGAATTATGATTCATTGCCTTTTGTCTGTTTTACAAAAATAGATTATTCTCTGGAACTTCAAATTTTAGAGTTACTTGTTATTTTAAATGTGTTTTTAAAAAAGTGCTTAATTTAGGATAAATTAACTCTGGAGTAAACTCTCTGTAAAATTCAGCCGTTTCTTTTTTTATAATTTTAGCAGATTTTCCTCTAAATAGATTGGGTTTAAATTCTTGAAGGTGCAGTGAAATATGATTAATACCATCTTCAAAAGTAGCCCATCCTTTTTTATCAATCCAGGGGGAAAAAACAATAAAGGAAGGTTTTTCTAAAGCTTTTGCCATATTTATAGCGCCACCATCATTACCAATTATTAGGTCACAGGAATCCATTATGGCAATAAACTCACGTATGTTTTTTCCTAAAGCTGTTGGGTAGATCTTAGATTTAGTTGCTTCTGTACATCCATCGTAAATTATTTTTGCTGCTTCATTTTGCTGTGGCATATAATTAAAGAGCAAATTAACATCACCTTTTGCAGCTATAAAATCAATCAGTTTTGACATATAGTCTAGTGGATAGGTTTTATCCAAACTACTTCCAATTATGCTAAGCATGATTGTTTTTTTTGACCTATTTATTGCTTGTGATTCAAAAAGCGAAGTTGCAAATTCTTTTTCCTTTTGTGAAACATAAATTCTAGGGAAAGTGTCTAATTTAATATCGAGATGCAGAGGATCTAGTAAGGACAAACGCTGCTCGATGATCAAACCTAAATTTGTACTTGATGTTTTTTTTCTTTTGACAGTATCGGTGTAAAGGAAGTCTCTTCCTTTTTTCCAATAGGAAATTTTTTGTTTTGCACCCGAAAATAGTACTACCAGCCAGCTTTCTAACTTGGAATAAGCATCGATAACGATATCATATTTTTCGGCACGAATGGATTGTAATAATTTAAAATATTCCCATTTGCTTATTTGATGCTTTTTTTCAAAAAGCACTAAATTATCAAAACTAGAATTGCCTTCTACAACGGCTCTTGTAGATTCATATACCATATAGTCTATTTGAGCATTTGGATACGCTTTGCGCAAATTATCGCATAATAGGGAGCTTACTAAAACATCTCCAATCATCTTTTGCTGAATTACAAGTATTTTCATTTGACGTGAAGTTAGAAAAATTATACTTTTGTTTTCAAGTAATTCATCGCACGAGGACTAATCCATGTTTGGTTTTGCAACACATTGAAATAATAAACAGTTAGGTTTTTAAGCATTAAAGGGTTCACTTTTAACTTTGGTATAAAAAATAGAAACACACTTATAAGGGACAATAATGTTTTCTCAATCAGTACCCCTATAAGCAATGCACTATGTAAATATAGTTGAATTGCTGGTGGAAATTGATTGCTAATATAAACATGTTTCGAAATGATTACTTCTGTTTTTGTGAGTGCTTTTGTCTTAACATTTAATCGGGAAGCACCACCATGTTGATGGAATATCGTTGCTTTTTTAGTGACAGCTACTTTTCCTCCGGAATCAGAAACTTTTTTGCAAAGGTCTACATCCTCAAAATACAGCCAGTAATCTTCATTCCAGCCTTTTATTTTGTCAAACCAGTTTCTACTTATGAACACCACGGCTCCTGTTACCCAATCTGGGTAAAACAAATCCGTTGCAGTGTTGAAACGTTTTTCCAGTTTTGTTTTATTCCACTTTCTGAAAAACGATCGTGAAATACCAAAAAAGCGACCCAAAGCCGGAAATAAATTATTCTGTTTGTAAAAAACATTATTTTCATTTATTTGCAAACAAGATAGAATTCCAATTTCAGGATGTGAAATAGCAGTTTGCAAAAGAACCTCTAAAGCTTCAAGAGTGAGTTTTGTGTCTGGATTCAAAAAAAGGAAATGGTTTCCCTGAGCCATACTTGCACCAAAGTTACAGCCATTAGAGAAACCATTATTACCAGAATTTTCTATAAATGTAAAACCAGAATACTTTTGTTTAAAAACAGGGAATTGCCCATCATTAGAAAAATTATCAACAATTATAACTTCAAAAGATAAAGTGTTAGAATTGATGGCCTCAATAGAGACTAAACAGTCATCTAAGGCTTTCCAACCGCGGTAATTAACTATAATTATTGAAATATCCAATAGGTGTTTTTTATAAGTTTTTTTAAGGAAAAGCGGATTAAACGGCTACGTTATATTCGCGCAATGCATCATTCAAAGAGGTTTTTAAATCAGTTGATGCTTTTCTTTGTCCGATGATCAAAGCACATGGAACTTGAAAATCTCCTGCTGGAAATGATTTAGTGTAACTGCCCGGAATTACTACTGAGCGCGCTGGAACAAAACCTTTCATTTCAACTGGAGTTGCACCAGTAACATCAATAATTTTTGTAGACGCAGTCAAACATACGTTTGCACCGAGAACCGCTTCTTTACCCACATGAACTCCTTCAACAACAATACAACGAGAACCTATAAAAGCACCATCTTCAATAATAACGGGAGCTGCTTGCAACGGTTCTAGAACACCACCAATTCCTACGCCACCGCTTAAGTGAACATGCTTGCCTATTTGTGCGCAACTTCCTACTGTTGCCCATGTGTCCACCATAGTTCCTTCGTCAACATAAGCACCTATGTTTACATAACTTGGCATCAAAATTACACCACTTGATATGTATGCTCCATAACGCGCGACTGCATTGGGAACTACGCGAATTCCTTTTTCGGCAAAGTCTTTTTTTAATAACATTTTGTCGTGATATTCAAAAATACCAGAATGTAACGTTTCCATTTTTTGAATAGGGAAATACATGACAACCGCTTTCTTTACCCATTCGTTTACTTGCCAGCTCTCAGCTACTGGTTCAGCCACACGTAATTTTCCAGTGTCAAGTAATTCAATAACTTCTCTGATAGCATCAGTTGTTGTCGTTTCTTGTAACAAAGCACGGTTTTCCCATGCTTGTTCTATAATCGGTTGTAATGGATTCATGTCTAAAAATTTTTAGCCAAAGATAGGATTTTTAACTAAAAGCAAAAAAGCAAAATGAGTTGAAAATGTTACAGATTTAACTTCTTGTTTGATTGTCTTTATACAAGAAGTAAGTTTAGATTTTACTTTGTAAAAATTTATATCTTTGTATAGTAAACGAAAGTATCATGGAAACAATTATATTAGAATTTCAACCAAGAATAAAAGCTAAAATTTTAGAGTTATTGAGTTCGTTTTCATCTGATGAATTAAAAATTGTTCAGGAAGATCCTAATTTCGATGAGAACAAGGAAAAACTAGATATTGCATATGCTAAACTCAAAAGCGGAAATGAAAAATTGTATACAGTTGAAGAAGCTGATGCAATTTTAGACAAAATATTTTCTGAATATGATAGTTAATATCTCAAATGAATTTTTAAAACTATTGACAGATCAGGTTCGTTACATTTATAAGGATAAGCCTAGAGCAGCTTTGAAATTCAGAAAAGATTTACTTAAAAATATTAAAAAAGATTTAAAACACCCCTTTCATTACAAAAAGTCAATTTATTTTGATAGTGAAAATATAAGAGATTACGTTTTCAAGGGCTATACTTGTGTTTATGAAATTAATGTAGTACAAAACACCATTTTTGTTTTCGGATGTATCAAATATAAAGATTCACTTTAGGTTTTATAAATCATCATTTTTACCTTTGATAAAAAATATAGATAAATGCCAAGAATTCTATCCATAGATTACGGACAAAAGCGAACCGGAATAGCTGTTACGGATGAAATGCAAATCATAGCTTCTGGATTAACAACGATTCCATCTGTAACTGCAATTGCTTTTTTGAAAGATTATTTCTCCAAAGAAAAAGTTGAAGCGGTACTTATTGGGGAGCCTAAACAAATGAATGGAGAACCTTCAGAAAGTGCTTCCATCATTAAGGGTTTTGTAACCCATTTCACTAACCATTTTCCGGATATGAAAGTGATACGGGTAGATGAACGATTTACTTCAAAAATGGCTTTTCAATCTATGATAGATAGCGGACTAAAAAAGAAACAAAGACAAAATAAAGCACTTATCGACGAAATTTCAGCAACGATAATGCTACAAGACTATTTAACCCGAAAAAGGATTTAAAACAGCGAATAAATACCTTGTTTTCTGCTAAAACGGTTTGATAAATGTAACTTTTTAGTCTAATTTTATGCTTTTTTTAGGAATTATATAATTTATCTTTGCACTATAAAACCATGTTATGTCTGATACAACCATACGTACAAATAGTGAAGTAGTTCTTATAGGTGCCGGAATTATGAGCGCCACCTTAGGCTTAATCTTAAAAGAATTACAACCAGATCTAAAAATTGAAATTTACGAAAGATTAGATATTGCTGCTGCCGAAAGTTCTGATGCTTGGAACAATGCAGGAACAGGTCACTCTGCTTTTTGTGAGCTTAATTATACTCCTGAAAGTGCTGATGGCAGTATTGATCCTAAAAAAGCAATTAGTATTGCAGAATCTTTTGAGATTTCTCGACAGTTTTGGGCTTATTTAGTGAAGCAAAATAAAGTTCCATTTCCTGAAAATTTTATTAAAAGTATCCCTCATCTGAGTTTTGTTTGGGGCGAAAAAAATGTAGACTATCTTAAAAAAAGATTTGAAGCTTTACATTCAAATCCTCTTTTTAAACAAATGGTTTTTAGTACTGATTTTTCAGAATTAAGCAAATGGATGCCTTTAGTTATGGAAGGCAGAAAAGATTCAGATAAAGTAGCCGCCACTTCGATGGCAATAGGTACCGATGTGAATTTTGGAGAGTTAACCCGGAGCATTTTTGGTTATTTAACAAAATTAGAAGGCGTAACCATTCATTTCAACCATGAAGTTCAAAAATTAAAACAACGAGAGGATAAATCTTGGAGAATAAAAATTACTGATTTGGCTTCAGGCCAAAAAAGGAAAGCATACACTAAGTTTGTTTTTATTGGAGCTGGTGGAGGCTCTTTACCCTTATTAGAAAAAGCAGATGTTCCTGAAGGAAAAGGGTATGGTGGATTTCCGGTAAGTGGACAATGGCTTAAATGTACTAATCCGGAAGTGATTGCAAAACACCAAGCCAAAGTGTATGGAAAAGCAAGTGTGGGTGCGCCACCAATGTCTGTTCCTCATATTGATTCCCGAATGATAAATGGAGAGAGACAGTTGCTTTTTGGTCCTTTTGCTGGTTTTTCCACTCGATTTTTAAAAAATGGTTCGTATTCTGATTTGCCTTTATCCATAAAAAGTGATAATATTATACCAATGATTGCTGCCGGTATAAAAAATATTCCGCTTACAAAATATTTGATTGAGCAAGTGCGTCAGTCTCCAAAAGACAGGATCAATGCTTTGAGAGAATATGTTCCAGGCGCTAAATCAAAAGACTGGGTTTTAGAACGAGCGGGACAACGGGTACAAGTTATCAAGAAAGATGAAAAAGGAGGTGGGATTCTGGAGTTTGGTACAGAAGTGATTACTACGGCCGATGGATCTTTATCTGTTTTGCTGGGTGCATCTCCCGGTGCATCAACTGCTGTTTCAATTATGGTAGATTTAATTGGAAGGTGTTTTAAGGAGCAATTTGAAACTCCGGAGTGGCAAGAAAAATTAAAAATAATGATTCCTTCTTATGGTCAAAAGTTGAATGATAATCCTATTTTATTAGAAGAAGTTAGGAAAGAAACGGCTGCTGTTTTAAAACTGAATAATTAGAAATTTTACAAAATAAATAAGAGGCGTTGAATGGTAGACTTTATCTACTTTCAGCGCCTTTTTCTTTAATAATTTTTGTCGTTTTGACGATGCTTTGAGATAAATTAATCAACCAAATTAATTGTTCTATTACCAATTGCGCTTCCTGCATTTTCAATTGGAATGCTTCTTCATCAATAGGAAATCCTTCTTTTAGTTCTTTTTCTCGAATGCTCTTTAATTCTGAAAACCGCATCGCTAAATCTTCTTTTGGAAGATTTTCTTGTAGGTTGTGGTTGTCTTTAAGTAATGAAATGGCATTGTCTAGGTTTTTAAGAACAGTATCAACCACTACATTAAACGCTTCAGAAGCGCTTGTGGTTTTATGGGATTGAATGTAAGTGCCTAAAGAAGCTAAAGAGGATAGTAACGAGTGATTTAAAACTGCTAGTTTATAAACTTGTGGCAATTGTTTTTGTTTGGATTTAGGTTCTTGTACCATTCTTTGAAACGAAGCCATCAAATTCCCAATTTCGATGAATGCATTTTTTCTTGCTAAACGATAGGAAGTAGAAATACTACCTTTTTTATTGTAAAAAATAGAAATTTCTTTTAGATAATCTTGATTCGCTTTGATCGCCTTTTCTAAATAAACAGGTACGTTTAAAAACTCCCAGGAAGGCCATAAGAAATGAGTTGCTAAAAAAGCTAATACAGCTCCTACAACGGTATCTAATATGCGGTACTGCACTAAATCGCCTATGTTTGGTGTGATTATTCCATAAATAAAGACAACATACATGGTTATAAAAGTTGCACTTACCTTATAATTTATTTGAGTAAAAGAGAATCCTAATAGCATACAAATTATGGAAAGAATACTAATGACACTGATATCCTTGACGACAAAAAGTATCCCAAAAGCAATTAATCCTCCAAAAAAAGTACCAATTATTCGATGTAAAGAACGGGCTTTTGTTAAGCCATAACCAGGTCTCATAATTACAATTACGGTCAGTAAAATCCAATATACATTGTGAAACGGTAAAAATTTTCCAATAATAAAACCTACCATCAATGTTATTGTTAACCGCAAGGAATGTCTAAAAATTGTTGATGAAAAACTAAAGTTTTCGGTTAGTGTAATCAACGGATAATACTGAGGTGTTAGAAATTTCTCTAAATCCTTATCAAGGCCTTTCAAATCCTGTGAGTTAAAATTAAGCGTGAAGGCACGTTCTACAATTTTTATTTTCTCTACTTGTTTTTCAGCATATTGTAACATGGTTGTTAACATAAAAACACCTTCAGAGGCAGTATTTTTTTTTAAATCATTTTCATAATCTGCAATGGCAAGTTGCAAGGAATTCAAATCACGCAGCAACGTATTTTTTGAAAGATACTTCGTGTGCTTTTTAACACTTTTGGATAATAGCTTTAAACTTGCTGCCAAATTGTAAGCCAAACGTTGATAGCTTAATAAAACATTTGGATGATCATCAAATTTTTGATGTAATTTATCATGATCGAATGCCGTGGATAAAGCGAGTTCAAGAATTTCAACTAATGAAATAAAAACCAAAAGCATTTTACGATTTTGATTAGAAGAGCCGGAAGTAGTATGACTACTAATGAGAACTTCCCTTATGTTTTGATGAATGGCATTTAGTTCAACCTGAAGATGCAATTGTTTTTCTATTATCGATTTTTTATCAGCATTTACAGTCCACAAATCACCCCGAAGTTTCAAGTATTTAGCAGTTAGTTTTATACAATCAGCAATTTGTAATTCGATATAGCGATGTGGTCTTACGTAATGAAAAATAAGGGAAATTAAAAGGTAAAATAAACTACCGGCAAGAATTAAACCTGAATGCACTACCATTGTCCAGCCTGTGTTGATGCTGGCAAAGGCCAATGACACAGAAATTAAGCAAGAGAAAGAAACCATGGTGGCGCGTTGACCATAAACGGATATCATCGATATAAGGAAAATCAATAAAGCTAAAAAAGGATAGAAAATCCACGATAAAGGATAAACAATATTAACTAGTAGATTAATACCAGATACCAGCAAAGCGGTGACAAGAATACCATTTATTTTGTGTTTTAAACTACTTGGGATATCACTTGGATAAGTAAAAAATGCACCAAGAGCCATGGCGAAACCCATCTCAAATTTACCTAAATAGGAAAATACTACAACAGGAATGACTGCCGCTATAGTAACTTTTATAGCATTGGTAAAATAAGTGCTGTCGGTAAATTTTCGTATTTTGTAAAACATATAATCGTATCGATGCAAAGGTAAGATTTGTATGAATTATACAAAGGATAAACGGATGTCTTTTGCCTTAAATTGTAAATATTAGCTAATTATTAACGGAGGATTATTCATTGTCTATTTTTTTACTATTTTTGCAAACTGAATCAAATGGGAATATATTCCAATTTCAGAAGATAATTTTTAATACAACACGATGATTTTACCAATTATAGGATATGGCGATCCAGTTTTAAGAAAGACAGGAGAAGTTGTTTCAAAGGAACATCAAAATTTGAAAGAAACGATTGCTAACATGTACGACACAATGTATAATGCTTACGGTGTTGGACTTGCTGCGCCACAAGTAGGATTAGCGCTTCGTTTATTTGTAATTGATACCACGCCTTTTAGTGATGATGAAGAATTAGAAGACGCGGAACAAAAAGAACTTAAAGGTTTCAAAAAAACGTTTATCAATGCAAAAATGATAAAAGAGGAAGGCGAAGAATGGAGTTTTAATGAAGGCTGTTTGAGTATTCCCGATGTGCGTGAAGATGTTTCTAGAAATCCAACGATAACAATTGAATATTGTGAAGAGGATTTTGTAATGAAAACCGAAGTTTTTGACGGGTTAATTGCTAGAGTAATCCAACATGAATACGATCATATTGAAGGTATTTTATTTACCGATAAGATATCGTCGCTAAAAAAACGATTGATTCAAAAGAAATTAAAAAATATCTTAGAGGGAAAAACGTTCCAAGATTACCGAATGAAATTTTTTGCCAAAAAAGGAAGATAAAAACACAGTATATAGCTTCTCTTGGTATGATTTTTGGTTTTAAACAGAAAAAATAGTAAGTCAAATTCTTAATAATAATTACAAAAAACATGAATTTAGAAAAAATATTAGCCATTTCAGGGAAACCGGGTTTATATGTATTGCAAGTACAAACGCGAACAGGATTTGTAGCCGAGTCATTAGTTGATGGTAAAAAAATCACAGTAAATTTAAAAAGTAATGTAAGCTTACTGTCGGAAATCTCAATTTATACGTATGAAGGTGAAAAACCATTAGCTGAAATTATGCAGAAAATCGCAGATAAAGAAAGCAAAGGGCAAGCAATTTCACATAAAGAAGATAATGCGAAATTAACTGCGTATTTTAAAGAAATTTTGCCGGATTATGATGAAGAAAGAGTGTATCCTTCTGATATCAAGAAAGTTTTAAACTGGTACAATATGCTTCAAGCAAAAGGATTAGTTACAGATGAAGCTCCAGTTGCAGTTGTTACTGAAGAAGTTGCAGCCGTTGCAGAAGAAACTCCTGAAGCTGAGGTGAAAGCTCCTGCTAAAAAAGCAAAAGCAAAAAAAGAGTAATTTTATACTACAATAATATTTAATCCTGTTCAGCTATTTTCTGAACAGGATTTTTTTATTTTTACCAAAAACAATTTCTGATGAATTCAAGACAAACCCAATTGCAAGCTTTCGAGAGATTACTAGATATTATGGATGAATTGCGTGAAAAATGTCCTTGGGACAAAAAGCAAACCATGCAAAGCTTACGTCATTTGACTATTGAAGAAACCTATGAATTAGGCGATGCAATTCTGGATAATGATTTGAATGAAGTCAAAAAAGAATTGGGTGATTTGCTGTTGCATATTGTTTTTTATGCTAAAATTGGAAGTGAAACCAATGATTTTGATATAGCCGATGTTTGCAATGAAATTTGTGACAAACTCATTCATCGTCATCCGCATATTTACAGTGATGTTGTAGTAAAAGATGAAGAAGAAGTAAAACAAAATTGGGAAAAACTTAAACTTAAAGAAGGTAAAAAATCTGTTTTAGAGGGTGTTCCAAGAAGTTTACCAGCTTTAGTGAAAGCAAGTAGAATTCAAGATAAAGTAAAAGGTGTTGGATTTGATTGGGAGGAATCGCATCAGGTTTGGGATAAGGTGCAGGAAGAATTGGAAGAATTGCAAGTTGAGGTTGAAGCAGGTGATCAGGATAAAATTGAAGCCGAATTTGGAGATGTTTTATTTTCGATGATTAACTACGCCCGATTTCTGAATGTAAATCCCGAAGATGCATTGGAACGTACTAATAAAAAATTCATCAAACGCTTTCAATATCTAGAAAGCAAAGCAGGCGAATTAGGAAAACCCCTAATGGACATGACTTTAGCTGAAATGGATATTTTTTGGGAGGAAGCGAAGAAGTTGTAGTATTCAGTGGTCAGTATTCAGTGTTCAGTCCCGATACTTCAGGATTAGTGTTCAGTTTTAAATAATTAAATTACCAATGTCAGAAAATAAAACCGAGTTAAAACGTTCTTTAGGATTAATAGATGCCACCAGCTTAGTTGCCGGTTCCATGATAGGATCTGGGATTTTCATTGTTACCTCCGCTATGGCAAGAGATATTGGTTCTGCCGCTTGGTTATTAGTGATTTGGATTGTAACCGGTTTGATTACGGTTGCTGCAGCATTAAGTTATGGTGAATTGGCAGGAATGATGCCTAATGCTGGTGGACAATTTGTGTACATTCAGCGTGCCTATGGAAGGCTAATTTCGTTCCTTTATGGTTGGACTGTTTTTACGGTGATTCAAACGGGTGTTATTGCCGCCATTGCGGTTACTTTTGCGAATTATGCAGCGATTTTTTTCCCTGTATTGGATAATGTTCTTTTTACTGTTGGCACAGGTTTTGTTTTTTCGTACCAAAAAGTTTTGGCCATATTCAGCATTATTTTGCTTACCTACATCAATACTAAAGGAGTTGAAAGCGGAAAAACGGTTCAATTGATATTCACATCTGCAAAATTGATTGCTCTTTTTGCCTTAATAATTTTAGGATTATATGTGGGTTTAAACACGACTATTTTGTCTGATAATTTTGCAAATATGTGGGAAGCAAGTAAAACAGTGGCTAATCCAGATGGAACGATCACAGTAACAAAACTAGCTGGAATGGCACTTTTAGGAGCTGCAGGGGCCACAATTATCAATTCACTTTTCTCGAGTGATGCTTGGAATAACGTAACTTTTATTGCGGGAGAAATAAAAGATCCCAAAAGAAATATTCCTCGTAGTCTCTTTCTAGGAACTTTAATTGTTACGGTTATTTATGTTTTAGCAAACCTGGCATACTTGGCCCTATTACCGCTTCAAGGAATTCCAGCCGTAGGTGATATCAGTAGTAGTGGAATTATGTTTGCTAGTAACGATAGAGTAGGAGCGGCTGCAGCAAGTATGATTATGGGCAATATAGGCGTTTTTGTAATGGCGGCACTCATTATGGTTTCTACTTTTGGCTGTAATAGTGGATTGATTCTCTCGGGAGGACGATTGTTTTTTGCTATGGCAAAAGATGGATTATTTTTTAAACAAGCCACTGAACTGAATAAAAATCAGGTTCCGGCTAAGGCCTTGTGGGTGCAATGCATTTGGGCTTGTGTATTGTGCGTTTCGGGAAAATTTGGGGATTTGCTAACGTATGCTACTTTTGCATCGTTGTTGTTTTATATCCTAACGATTTTGGGTGTTTTTATTCTAAGGGTAAAAGAACCAAATGCCGAAAGACCGTATAAAGCGTTTGGATATCCAGTTGTACCAGCGATTTATATTATAGTGACCTCGGCAATTTGCTTGACTTTATTGATTTATGATACGTTCAATACGGGATTAGGTTTGTGTATTGTAGCGCTTGGAATTCCGGTGTATTATTTTGTAATGAATAAGAAAGAGTAAAGCAGATTGAGTTAATCTGCTAATTTTTTTAGCGCATTGATATCTTTTAAAACAATTTTTTTACCTGTTAATTCGATTAAACCTGATTTTTTAAAATCAGATAATAAACGGATACAGCTTTCAGTAGCAGTGCCAATAATACTAGCCAATTCGTCTCTGGAAAGTTGAACTTTTAGTGATTCATCTTCGTTTTTTCCAAAAGTATCATGTAAATAAAGAAGTGTTTCCGCTAATCTTTCTTTTACGGTTTTCTGTGCTAAATTAACCATGTGGTCATCGGCTTCTTTTAGATCACCACAAATCGTTTTCATGACATTCATAGAAAACTGATTGTTCTGATCAAAGTATCCCATCACGTCAGCCTTTGGAATAAAACAAACGTGCATGTCTTCAAGCGCAACCGCACTTAAATTGACAGGTTCATCACTAATCATGGAGCGCTGACCTAGTAATTCTCCTTTTGTAACTAATTTTACGATATGATCTTTCCCATTTGCACTGAGTTTTGTCAGTTTACAAATGCCGTCTTTGATGCAATAAATACCATTTACATTTTCCCCTTCTTCAAATATAACTTCCCCTCTCTTAATAATATGCGATGTTTTGCAATCGGAAAGTTTTAGTAGTTCCTCTTTTGTAAGTGCTTTTAGTGAGCTAAATTCTCTGACAATGCATTGTTCACATTTGCTCATAATAATGATTTTTTGGGTTGTACAAAAGTAAGTCTTTAATATGATAAATGTCATGTTTTAATTAACAATCGTTTAGGTTCTTTGTTCTAGGTAAAATGAGCAAAGTTATGGACACACAAAACTGTTTCCATTGTGGATTAAATATTGTAAAAGCAGAAGAAATAATTTTTGATGAAAAGAAATTTTGTTGCAACGGTTGTAAAACGGTGTACGAGATTTTTAGTCTTAATGATTTGACGTGTTATTATGATTTTGAAAAATCCCCTGGAGCAACCCCGCAAGATATTAATGGTAAATATGATTTTTTAGACAATGAGAGCATTGTATCCAAACTTTTGGAATTCAAAGAGAATTCAACCGCTATTATTTCACTTAACATTCCACATATTCATTGCAGCTCGTGTATTTGGATTTTGGAAAATTTACAGCGTCTTCAAAAAGGAATAAGTTCTTCACAAGTTAATTTTCCTGAAAAGAAGGTTCGAATCACCTACAACCCGGAGGAAGTTTCTATCAAAACTATTGTTTATTTGTTGAGTTCCATTGGATATGAACCTTATATTAGTTTAGAAAATTATGAAACTGGTACTAGTAACGTTGATAGAAGTTTAACTTATAAATTAGGCGTTGCTTTTTTTTGTTTTGGGAATATCATGTTACTTTCCTTTCCAGAATATTTTGAAGTTAAAGAATATTGGCTGGATCAATACCGTGGTTTTTTTAGATGGTTGATTTTTGCTTTGGCGCTCCCTAGTTTCTTTTACTCCGCCAGTGGATATTATGTTTCTGCTTTTAAAAGTATTAGATCTAAAATGCTGAATATCGATATTCCCATTGCTTTAGGAATTGTTGTGATGTTTGTGCGCAGTACGTTTGATATTGTTATGGATTATGGCTCTGGTTTTTTCGATAGCTTAACTGGTTTAATTTTCTTTATGCTTTTGGGAAAAATGTTCCAAATAAAAACATACAGTTTCTTGAGTTTTGAAAGAGATTTTAAATCCTATTTCCCAATCGCAATCACTAAGATTAATTCGGATTCTCTAGAAGAAAGTGTTCCTATTTATGAAGTAGAAAAAGGGGATAGACTTTTAATTAGAAACCAAGAGCTAATCCCGGTTGATGGTATTTTAATTTCAGAAAAAGCGGAAATTGATTATAGTTTTGTCACTGGAGAAGCCATTCCAATAACTAAAAAATCAGGAGATAAAGTATTTGCAGGAGGAAAACAAATAGGGAAAGTCATTGAAATGGAAGTGTTGCATTCGGTTTCTCAAAGTTACTTGACACAATTATGGAGCAATGATGTTTTTCAAAAAAATGTCGTACAAAAACACAAGACCATTACCGATAGAATCTCTCGTTATTTTACTCCAATTCTACTGTTAATTGCCTTTTCAGGATTTGGATATTGGATTTTCATAGATGCAAATATCGCTTTTAATGTTTTTACGGCAGTACTTATTGTTGCGTGTCCCTGCGCATTGGCATTAACGGCGCCTTTTACTTTTGGTAATGTCTTACGGATTTTAGGCAAACAGAAATTTTATCTCAAAAATGCTTTGGTGATTGAACAATTAGCTAAAGTCGATACCATCGTTTTTGATAAAACAGGAACAATTACAACTAATAAAAAATCGAATATTTCGTATGAGGGAGAAATACTTTCCGACGAATACTTGCTACTGATAAAAAACGTGTTGAGAGCTTCAAATCATCCGTTAAGCAGAATGTTATATGATTATTTGCCAATTTTAATTTTGCCGAATAAATCAGCAAATGATGCTAAAAAGTGGCGCGTGGATGCTTTTGAAGAAATTACAGGCAAAGGAATGGAAGCTCATATTTTTGGTCACCAAATTCAAATTGGGTCTGCTGC
The DNA here is from genome assembly GCF_015751645.1 of Flavobacterium sp. CG_9.1. Taxonomy (NCBI): domain Bacteria; kingdom Pseudomonadati; phylum Bacteroidota; class Flavobacteriia; order Flavobacteriales; family Flavobacteriaceae; genus Flavobacterium; species Flavobacterium sp. CG_9.1. Next base: position 37,033 of record NZ_JADOVC010000008.1, on the reverse strand, counting down.
TTTTGTCGAGAAAATCGAAGAAAATAAGCTGCAACAAACGGCGGTTCATATTAAGATTAATAGAATTTATTACGGGAAATTTATTTTCAATAATCAGTACAGAGAAGGACTCGCCTCTCTTTTTAATAACTTAAGTGGTAACTACCAAATTAAGGTTTTGTCTGGTGATAATGAAGGTGAACGAGCCACTCTGGAGCAGCTTTTGCCGAAAGGCACGGAATTAATTTTCAATCAAAAACCAGAACAAAAATTAGAATTTATTAAAAATTTGCAAGATAATGGGAATAACGTAATGATGGTGGGCGATGGATTGAATGATGCTGGAGCTCTGGCACAAAGTAACGTAGGGATTTCGATTTCTGAAAACGTGAATGTTTTTTCGCCAGCCTGTGATGCGATTTTGGATGCGAATGAATTTCAAAAATTAAACTATTTTTTGAAGTTATCCAAGAACTCCATAACCACCATCAAAATGAGTTTTACCCTTTCATTATTATACAATGTAGTGGGATTAGCATTTGCTATTACTGGAAACTTATTGCCTTTAGTTGCGGCTATTATAATGCCTTTAAGCACGATAACAATTGTAAGTTTTGTAACGCTCATGAGTAGTTATTATGCAAGTAAAAAATAGAATTAGATAAGTTTTTGAGTTGCGTTTTCACATATTTTTAACAATTATAACTAAGTATGACAAATGTCATATTTTACTCGGAAACGGAAAAGTAACTTTGTTAACACAAATTAAGGTATGAGTGTCATTTATTTATTAATCTCCATCAGTATACTAATCGCCATTGGGTTCTTTATTGCTTTTATTACAGCAGTAAAAACAGGACAATATGACGATGATTATACGCCATCAGTCAGAATGCTATTTGATGATGAGCTGTTAAAATCAACTAAAAAAGAAAATAGAGTTGAAAATAATGAGGAAAAGGAATTGGATATTTGAATCCAAAACTACTGACCTTGAACATTTAAATTAAAATAAAAACCAATTGAATTATGGAAATGCAGCAGTTTTATTATGACAACAAAATTGTAAAAAAATTCATTTATGCCACGATCCTTTTTGGAGTGGTAGGAATGCTAGTTGGGCTTACATTGGCCTTTATGTTTCTTTTTCCTAACATGACCGATGGTATTTCGTGGTTAAGTTATGGTCGGTTAAGACCGCTACATACAAATGCTGTTATTTTTGCATTTGTAGGAAATGCTTTTTTTGCTGGAATGTATTATTCTATGCAGCGCTTGCTTAAAGCGAGAATGTTCAGTGATTTTTTGAGTAATGTTCACTTTTGGGGCTGGCAGTTAATTATCGTTGCTGCGGCTATAACACTACCTTTAGGCTATAGTTCTTCAAAGGAGTATGCTGAATTAGAGTGGCCAATAGATATTGCAATCACGCTGATTTGGGTGGTAATGGGAATCAATATGATTGGTACCATGATCAAACGAAGAGAACGCCATTTATATGTTGCGATTTGGTTTTACTTGGCAACATTCGTTACGGTAGCAGTTTTGCATATATTCAATAATTTAGAATTACCAGTTTCTGCATTTAAAAGTTACTCTGTTTATGCAGGTGTTCAAGATGCTTTAGTGCAATGGTGGTACGGACATAATGCAGTTGCCTTTTTCTTGACGACTCCTTTCTTAGGACTGATGTATTATTTTGTTCCAAAAGCGGCTAATCGTCCTGTTTATTCTTATAGATTATCTATTGTTCACTTTTGGTCTTTGATTTTTATTTACATCTGGGCTGGACCGCACCACTTATTATATTCTGCTTTGCCTAACTGGGCGCAAAATTTAGGTGTTGCTTTCTCAATAATGTTGCTTGCTCCATCTTGGGGTGGTATGATCAACGGTCTTTTGACGTTAAGAGGTGTTTGGGATAAAGTACGAGTAGATCCTGTTTTAAAATTCTTCGTTGTAGCGATTACAGGTTATGGAATGGCCACTTTTGAAGGACCAATGTTGTCTCTTAAAAATGTTAATGCAATTGCACATTACACGGATTGGATTATTGCTCACGTGCATGTAGGTGCCTTAGCGTGGAATGGATTTATGGCTTTCGGTATGATTTATTGGTTGGTTCCTAGAATGGCCAAAACGAATTTATACTCTTTGAAATTAGCTAACTTTCACTTTTGGATAGGTACTTTAGGAATTATATTGTATACGATTCCAATGTATGTAGCTGGGTTTTTACAAGCTTCAATGTGGAAACAGTTTAACCCAGACGGAACTTTAACTTATGGTAACTTCTTGGAAACTGTCACTCAAATTATGCCTATGTATTGGATGAGAGCGATTGGTGGAACCCTATATTTAACGGGAATGCTTGTTTTAGTCTATAACATTGTTCAAACTTTAAGAGCAGGCTCTAAAATTGAAGATGAATTAGCCGAAGCTCCAGCTTTAATAAGAATTAGCTCTGGAAGAATAAAAGGAGAAAAATTTCATCCTTGGTTAGAAAGAAAACCAATTCAATTGACAATTTTAGCTACAGTAGCGATTTTAATTGGTGGTGTGATTCAAATTGTGCCTACGATTATGGTTAAATCTAATATTCCAACAATTACTAGCGTAAAACCTTATTCTCCTTTAGAACTAGAAGGTCGTGATTTATACATTCGCGAAGGTTGTGTGGGTTGTCACTCTCAATCTGTTCGTCCTTTTAGAAGTGAAGTGGAACGTTATGGACCACAATCTAAAGCAGGTGAGTTTGTTTACGACCATCCATTTTTATGGGGATCTAAACGTACAGGACCAGATTTATTAAGAGTAGGTGGAAAATACAATGACAACTGGCATTTTAACCATTTCTGGAGTCCACAAAGTATTTCTGCAGGTTCAATTATGCCAGGATACAAATGGTTATTTGATAACAAGCCAATGGATATTTCTTTAACTCAAAAGAAAATGCAAGCAATGGTTACACTGGGAGTACCTTATACAGAGGCTCAAGTAGCAAGTGGTTTAGATGATTTGAGAAAACAAGCCGTTTTAATTGAAGAAAACTTGAAAAACGATCCAGACTTTGTTAAAAGTTATGAGGAAAGCAAGAAAAAAGCAGCCGCAAGAGGAGAAAAGTTTGTCCCAATGAATGAAAGAGAAATTGTAGCTCTGATTGCTTACATGCAAAGACTTGGAACAGACATTAAAGTTAAAAATACTGCTAAAAATTAAGAGTCATGTTTGAACAAATAAAACACAATATGGAGACAATCGATGGTGTGTCGATATATCCCATCTTATCATTATTAATTTTTTTCTTCTTCTTTGTAGGATTGGGGATCTGGGTTTTCTCCTATAAGAAAGAAACAATTGATGAATTGAGTGAAATTCCATTGAAAGACAATTAAAAAGTATAATTTTTTAAAATTTAAAGAATGAAAAAATTTATTCCAGCATACGTTAGCGTACCCGTTATTTTCTTTGCTGTATTTGGAGCGATCGAATTCTTTGTAGACTCAGGAGATCGACCTGCTTTTATAAAATTTCCAATGGTTGCAGTATTCTTATTCGTGTTTCTTTTCCTTGTTATAGCAATAGAAATTACCATGAGAGCGGTAGATAATATCACTTATCTTTTATTGACAGAGGAAGAAAAAATCAAATTAAATGAAACAAATAATTTGAGCTTCAAGGATAAAGAATGGTATAAAAAATTAATGGAAAAATTGACTAAAACTGCTCCATTAGCTGATGAGGGTCAATTATTACTGGATCATGACTACGACGGTATCAAAGAGTTAGATAATAACCTTCCACCATGGTGGGTCTATTTATTCTATGCTTCAATTGTTTTTGGCGTTGTTTATATGGTTCGATTTGAAATATTAGGAGCTGATAATCAGGAGATGGAACTTAAAAAAGAAATCGCCCAAGCTAAAATTGAAGTTGCAGAGTATATGAAAACTGCTCCAGATATGATGGATGAAAAAACAGTTACTTTGTTAACAGATCCTGCTGATTTAGCGGCAGGAAAAGTAATCTTTACTACTAATTGCGCTGCTTGTCACAGAGCAGATGGTGGAGGGCAAATTGGACCTAACCTAACCGATGATCAATGGATTTTAGGGGGTGGAATAAAAAATGTTTTTCACACTCTTGTAAATGGAGGACGTGATGGAAAAGGAATGATTTCTTGGAAAGGTACTTTGAAACCTAAAGAAATGCAAAAAGTAGCCAGCTATATTCTATCCTTAAAAGGAAGCAATCCTGTTGATCCTAAAGCGCCGGAAGGTGAGGTTTGGGTAGATGAAAATGCAACAGTTGCAGTTAAATAAAAAGTACAAACACACGTTTTTGTTTAACTTAAAAATAGTACGAATTATTTGAACAGTGTTTTAAATAAAAAAAAATGTCAAAATTACCAGATGAAGCTTTTAGAGATACTATTGGAACAATCGACGAAGAGGGCAACCGAAAATTTATTTTTCCCAAAAAACCTTCCGGAAAGTTTTATGATTACAGGAAATGGGTTAGCTATTTTTTACTGATTGTACTTATTGCAAACCCATTTGTGAAAATCAATGGCAACCAGTTCATGATGTTCAATATTTTGGAGCGACGATTTAATATTTTTGGATTTCCTTTTTGGCCACAAGATTTTTATCTTTTTGTTCTTTTCATGATTGTAGGGGTTGTTTTTGTTATCCTGTTTACCGTTATTTTTGGGCGAATTTTTTGTGGATGGATTTGTCCGCAGACCATCTTTCTAGAAATGGTTTTTCGCAGAATAGAATATTGGATAGAAGGAGATCGAGGCGCTCAAATCCGTTTAGAAAAACAGGAGTGGAATGCAGAGAAAATCAGAAAAAAAGGCCTTAAATGGACTTTGTTTTTAATTATCTCCTTTTTTATAGCCAACGTATTCCTAGCTTATCTTATCAGTAGCGACAAACTACTACTGATGATCGAAGAAGGGCCTGCAAATCATATTAGTACTCTTGTTTCCTTATTGATTTTTACGGGTGTATTTTACTTTATTTTTGCATGGTTTAGAGAGCAGGTTTGTATCATTGCCTGTCCTTATGGTAGATTGCAAGGCGTTTTGTTAGACGATAAATCGATCAATGTTGCCTATGATTTTGTTCGAGGTGAAAAAGAAGCCGGTAGAGCCAAATTTAACAAGCAAGAAGACAGGGCATCAACTGGAAAAGGAGATTGTATTGATTGCAAACAGTGTGTAAATGTTTGTCCAACCGGAATCGACATTCGTAACGGAACGCAGATGGAATGTGTCAATTGTACCGCCTGTATTGATGAATGCGATACAATTATGGAAAATGTGGGTTTGCCCAAAGGCCTTATACGTTATGCCTCTGAAGAAGAAATTGAGAAAAACGCAAAGTTCAAGTTTACTCCAAGAATGAAAGGCTACTCAGCGGTGCTGTTTATTTTGACGGGTATCTTAATTGGACTTTTGTTCTTACGTACTGATGTAGAGGCAACGATCTTAAGATTACCAGGACAATTGTTTCAACACAAAGGAGATAACATTAGTAATATTTATACTTTTAAAATTATAAATAAAACTAACAATGATTTTGATGACATTCATTTTAAATTAGTGGGTATAAAAGGAACTTTAAAAGTAGTTGGAAAACAAGCTTTAAAAGTCCCAAAACAAGGAATGAGCGGTGGAACCTTGTTTGTTGAAATCAATAACAACGTTTTAGACAGTGATAAAACAAAGCTGAAGATTGAAGTCTACAACGGAAAGGAAAAAATAGAAACCAGTACAACTAGCTTTTTAAGTCCACGAAGTTTTGACTGATGTCAAACGAGTTGAAATTTATAAATAGAATAGTATGAAAATTAATTGGGGAACAGCAATAGTCATTGCTTTTGGGTTGTTTATAACCTTCATTTTGTATTTTGTTTTTATGGTTCAGTCGGATTCTAAATACGATAATGATCTAGTAGTGGAGGAATATTATAAACATGATGCTCGTTTTGGCGAGGAAATGGAACGGGTTCAAAATGCCGAGGATTTACAAGAAAAGCCAATAATAACGGCTGGAGCATCTGGAATTACAATTGTTTTTCCAACGGTATTTGTTCCAATAAATATTAAAGGAAAAGTGTCCCTTTATAGACCGTCTAACAAAAAATTAGATTTTGAGATTCCAATTTCATTATCTGATGCTACTACTTTGCTCATACCTAAAAAAAGTTTGGCAGGCGGTCGCTGGGACATTAATATGGAATGGCAATATGAGGGGAAATCTTATTTGTCTAAAGAAACAATTTACATCAATTAGTCAAGCAGGTTTAATCTTTTAAGGTTACAGTACACCTTAAGACTTTCGACTTCTGGACATAAAGCTACAAAAATGCTTTACTCTGCCTTCATTTTCGGTTTAATAAGTAGTTTTCATTGCATTGGCATGTGTGGACCTATTGCTATGATGTTGCCCGTAGATCGCACTAATCAGACCAAGAAAGCAATTCAAATCATCACGTATCATCTAGGAAGATTAACGGCTTACGGTACCATTGGATTTGTTTTTGGACTGCTGGGGAAAGGATTTCTATTGGCTGGTTTGCAGCAGAATTTATCGATATTTATTGGCGTAGCCATGATTAGTATTGTTTTAATTCCAGACAAAATTTTTGCGAAGTACAACTTTTCAAAACCGGTTTTTAAATTAATTTCTAAAATCAAAACTGCATTAGGAAGTCAGTTTAGAAATAAGAGTTTTAAATCATTATTTACTATCGGTCTATTAAATGGATTTTTGCCTTGCGGAATGGTTTATGTCGCCTTATTTGGTGCTATTGCTATGCAAAGTGAAAGCTTGGGTGTTTTATACATGATTTTATTTGGATTAGGAACTGTTCCCTTGATGAGCAGCGTGGTATATATCAACTCTTTTATAACCTTGCCTATTCGCAACAGAATCCAAAAAACGATTCCTTATGTGGCTGTAGCTATTGGGTGTTTATTTATTTTGAGAGGTTTGGGATTGGGGATTCCTTATATTTCCCCATCTAATATGAGCTTGTTTATTCAAGCTGATCCAAATTGTCACTAACCTTTTCGCAATTTTTCATATAAAAAGCACGCTGAATGGCGTGCTTTTTATATGAAAAAGGTTAAAAATTATATGGTCATCGAAAATAATTCTGTTTCCGGCGCTTTTCTTTTCAATCGCAAATCAAATGCCATACAGATATTGCGAACATAAGGTTTTCCATTTTCTGTGACCTCGATGCTGTTTTTAGTAGTAATCAATAAGCCATCGCTTTCCATTTCTTTTAACTGATTTACTATTTCGGGGATTTCATTAAAATAGCCTTCCGTATCATTCCAAGACGTTTTAAATTGGCACATCAAATTCAAAATATGTTTTCGTATGATGAGGTCTTCTGTGGTCAATACGTGTCCTCTAAAAACGGGTAATTTATCCCATTCTAATATTTGATAATAATCTTCTAGATTTTTTACATTTTGAGCAAAACTATACCAACTATCACTAATTGCGGAAACACCTAAGCCAAGCATCAACTTCGTTTTAGAGGAACAGTATCCCATAAAATTACGATGTAGTGTGCCCTTTTGAAATGCTTCATACAAACTGTCTGTTTCTAAGGCAAAATGATCCATTCCAATTTCATGATAGCCATTTTCGAAAAGTAATTTTTTGCCAGTTTCATATAACTTTCTTTTTTTGTCGTCTTGTGGAATGTCCTCGTCTTTAAATCCGCGTTGTCCATTTCCTTTAATCCAAGGAACATGAGCATAACTATAAAATGCCAATCGATCTGGCTGTAATGATTTAGTTTTCTCAATGGTATCAACAATATCCTCGACTTCCTGAAATGGCAAACCAAAAATAATATCGTGACCAATAGAAGTATACCCAATTTCTCTAGCCCAAAACGTCACTTTTGCCACATTATGAAAGGGCTGTTCTCTATGAATTGCTTTTTGAACTTTTACGGAGTAATCCTGTACGCCAAAACTCACTCTTCTAAAACCTAAATCATATAGCTTTTGCAAATGTTCATGAGAGGTATTGTTAGGATGTCCTTCAAAACTAAATTCATGATTTGGCGCTTTCGTGGCATAGGAGAAAATACCGTTTATTAGGTCTTCTAAGTTTTTAGTGGAGAAAAAAGTAGGAGTACCACCGCCTAAATGAATTTCTTTTATACTTGGTTTTTCTCCAAGGATTTTACAATAGATGGCCCATTCTTTCAATACTGCTTCGATGTAAGGATGTTCTACGCTATGATTTTTTGTGATGCGCTTGTTGCAGCCACAAAATGTGCATAAACTTTCGCAGAAAGGCAAATGAATATAAAGACTGATGCCTTCTGGTCCATTACTTTCTATGAATGATTTTCTTAGAGTTGCTGTCCAAACTTCGTATGAAAAATCAACATCATCCCAATAAGGTACGGTAGGATAACTGGTGTATCGAGGTCCGGGAACATTGTATTTTTGAATTAAAGAATTTTTCATAGCAGCGTCATTTAATATTTATCAAAAGTAAAACGACTGCACAACTATTAAAATGATAATTATCATAAAGCGATAAGCTAGAACAAAAAAAAGAGGCTGTCTATAATGAACAGCCTCAAGTTTTTTATACGTAAAAAAATATAATTACTCGATTTTCAAGTTTCGCAATTGTTTTAGTTTCTCTTTCCAAACATCAAGACTTTCTTTGTGAATAGCAATGTTTTTACGAACTTCTAACACAATAGAATTCTCTTTTTTAGCATTGCGAGTATTGGTAAAAAACTGAATGTTGTTTTCCAATTGGAAAATTTCATTCTGAACTTCATCAATTTTGCGCATCAAGAAAATCTTTTCATTATCCAGTTTACGTGTATCATGACTTTCAGATAAATGATCCATTCTATTGGCAAAACGCATCATATCTGTGTCTTTTTTACTCAAACTCAATTTTTCAAACAGAGCATCCAGAATTTTATTGAATTTCCCCTCTATATGTCTTCTTGGGAAAGGGACTTTTCCAAAGTTTTTCCAAGTTTCGATATGCAATTTAATAGCGTCTAAATCAGTTTTATGATCTCCACTCAATTGGAATTCTCTCAACGTTTCTAAATAGGCTTTTTTGTTGTCAAAAGCTTCTACCTCTTCGCTATTTTCTTCGTTTTTTTGTTCTTTTAACTTTTCAAAATAATGATTACAAGCGTCTTTGAATTCCTTCCAGATTTTATCTGAATATTTTCTTGGCACATGTCCAATCTGTTTCCACTCCTCTTGAATTTGCTTCATGATAGGGGTAGTAGCAGCAAAATCTAGGCTTTCTTGTAATTCTTTAGCCTTGAGGACCAAAGCAGTTTTTAGGCTTAAATTATCGTTTTGATCTTTTTTAATGTCTTTGTAAAACGAATTTTTAAACGAATTGAAATTTCTAACGGCAGTTTTAAAACTAGCCCAAGTTTCTTCGTTTACATCCGAAGGGACTTTTCCAGCAGAGAAGAAAGCGGTGCGTAATGCCTCTACTTTTTCAATTTGTGCCAACCATTGCGAGTGTGCATTGACTTTTTCAGTCGCCAAAACTTCAATTTTAGCAATAATCTCTTTTTTCTTTTCTAAATTTTCAAGTTCTGTACCTCTTTGATTTTCAAATAACACTTCGCGTTTGTCATGCATTTGCTTAGTTAAATCACTAAACTTGTTCCATATTTCATCGCGGTGTTCTCTCGAAACCGGTCCAATGTCTTCTTTCCAAATCCTGTGCAAGTCTTGTAATTCTCTAAAAGCCTTGTTAATATCAGCTTCATTTACTAACTCTTCCACTCGGGCCACAATTTTTTGCTTTTGCTCTAAATTGTGCTTGAAATCTAAGTCTCGAGCCTCTCGGTCCAGGTGTAAATAATCGTAGAAATTTTCCACATGAAAATGGAAATTGTTCCATACGTGGTTGTATTTGTCTTTAGGAATTGGACCAGCATTTTTCCATCGTTCTCTTAAATCATTAAAATGTTTCAAGGTGTCTTTGATGTTCTCTTGCGGATTAATTAGCTCTTTTAGTTCTTCAACAATAGCCAATCGATTCTCTAAATTTGTTTTTAGGTTGGTTTGTAAACTCTTGAAATGAGTGTTTTTAGTATCTCTAAATTGAGAGTAGAACTTATCAAATTGAGTTTTTAAAGGCGAGTGATATTGAAAATCTTCAGTAGGATCTTGGTTTTCAGCAATAAATTCCTCTTTCTTCTCTTCTACAAGGTGGTTGTATTTTGCTAAGAATGCTTTTTTTACTTCTTCTATGTGATCCTTAAAAGACATCACTTTTTCATTGGAAACTAAATTTTTCAATTCCTCAACAAGTTGTTCTAATGATAAAGTATCATAATCTTGCATAGAAATTTCATGACGATCTTTAAGCGTCTCGTCCTCACTTTCTTCTGCGTTTGTGTCAGCAATGGCGTCTAGAGCCATCTGGTTGTTTGTGTCCATAGCAGTATCAGTGGGGGAGGCCTCAGCAGGAACAACTAAGTTATCTTCGGCTGGCATATCACTTGGTTCTGTTTCAGGTGTTGCTTCAAGGTGTTCCTTTTGGAATTGATCGGATGCCGTAGCATTGTTTTCTAAGTTTCCATCTGCTTCGTTTTCCTGACGAGACAGGTTATCATTCTTTTCTTCTAACATTTTTTCAATGTATAAGGTTTGTATTTATATCTATTGCGAAAGATACTAAAGCAGTATGAAAGTACAAAATAAAACCATTATTAATAGTCGTTTTATGTTTAAAAATGTTTTCATTTGGAGCCATTTCCTGCTGATCGCTGTATCTTTTTGTTAGCAAAAAAGCAAACTAAAAAGGATGCCGCTGCCATCAGGGCTAGGGTTTTGGTGTGAAATTATGAGTTGTTTTCAAAAAAAAGTCCCACCGAAGCAGGACTAAAGATTTTCATCTACGGCATATAGCCTTATTGTGATAAGATTAAAGATTAGAAATTTTAATCAGTTACAAACCTAAACAAAAAATAGTTAGGTTGCAATGAGGAAAACCGTAAAATGGCTAATTATTTTATATGTATTTTTCAACACTCTTACAAAACACAGATTGAAATGGCAAAAATATTAGGATTAGATTTAGGAACAAACTCGATTGGATGGGCGATTGTGGATAAAGATGGAAATGATTTTTCTCTAGTAGATAAAGGTGTTAGGATATTTTCAGAAGGAGTTAAGTCCGAAAAAGGTATTGAAAGTTCACGTGCTGCTGAACGAACAGGTTACAGAAGTGCGCGAAAAATTAAATATCGCAGAAAATTAAGAAAATACGAAACATTAAAAGTACTATCATTAAATGGAATGTGCCCACTTTCAATTGAAGAAGTAGAGGATTGGAAAAAATCTGGTTTCAGAGATTATCCATTAAATCCTGAATTTTTGAAATGGCTAAGAACTAGTGATGATGAAAACATTAATCCTTATTTTTTTAGAGATATAGCCAGTAAACAAAAAGTTACTTTGTTTGAAGTAGGGCGTGCATTCTATCATATTGCCCAAAGAAGAGGTTTTTTGAGTAATCGTTTAGACCAATCTGCTGAAGGAATTTTAGAAGAACATTGTCCAAAAATTGAAGCACTCGTTGAAGATTTAAATTCTACTGATGAGATTCTTACAAGTTTAAAAGATTATTTTTTTGATACAGGAATTCTTGATGCTAATGAAAAAGGCGGTTTTGCAAAAGATTTAGATGAAGGGGATAAAAAATTAGTTTCTTTATATAGATCAATTCAAGCAATTGTTAAAAAGAATGATACTGATTTTGAAAAAGGCAAAGCAGAAATTATTGAACGATTAAACAAAAAAGATGTTTTAGGTAAAGTAAAAGCTAAAATTAAAGATATATCTCAAGCTATGCTTGAAGGAAATTTTAAAACTTTAGGACAATATTTTTTCAGCTTATATAACAAAGAAAGAATTAGAAATCAATACACTTCAAGAGAAGATCACTATCTTGAAGAATTTAAAATAATTTGTAAATTTCAAGGAATTGGTTCAATTAATCAAAATGAAAAACTACCAGAAAAGAAGTTTGAGGGTTTGGCTAAAGAGTTATACAAAGCAATCTTTTTTCAACGTCCTTTAAAATCTCAAAAAGGATTAATAGGGAAATGTTCCTTTGAAAAAAGCAAATCTCGTTGTGCTATTTCACATCCTGATTTTGAAGAAAAAAGAATGTGGGAATATTTAAATACCATTAAAATAGGTACTCAGTCTGAAAAAGTGTTGAGATTTTTAAGTCAAGAAGAAAAATTAAATTTAATTCCTAAATTTTTAAGAAAAAAAGACAACTTCAATTTTGAAGATTTAGCTAAAGAATTGATTGAGAAAGGAGCAACTTTTGGATTTTATAAATCTTCAAAAAGAGATAGTTTTCATTATTGGTTTAATTATAAGCCAACAGATACAGTTTCGGGTTGTCCAGTTTCAGCTTCATTAAAGAGTGTAGTTGGTGAAGATTGGAAGACAAAATCATTTATCTATAAAACGACTAATTCAAAAGGTATTGAAGTTTCCAGAACCGTTAATTATAAGGATTTATGGCATTTGTTATCTGTTTCCACTTCAGATATTTATTTGTACGAATATGCAAAAAATAAATTAGGATTGGAGGATAAAAATGCCAAGGCTTTCAGCAAGATTAAATTGAAAAAGGATTTTGGAAATTTGAGTCTAAATGCGATAAACAAGATTCTTCCTTATATGAGAGAAGGATTATTGTATTCACACGCTGTATTTATGGCAAATATTGAAAGTATTGTGGATGAGGTAATTTGGAATGATTTAGGACAAAGAAAATATATTCAAGACAAGATTGCTGAAATTATAGCCAATAATATTTTTGATAATGGACTTCTGGAAGTTGTAAACGGATTAATTAAAGAATGCAAAGTTGATGGAGCCTACTACTCTAAAGAAGCAGAAGATACTTATAGAAAGGATTTAAGTAAAAAACTCGTTTCTTTTTTTAAATTTCATCACATCGATGATGGTATAAAGCAAGAAACTATTTTAAACGAATTATTTCCTGTTTTTATTGAACAATTAAAGGCTTATAAATTCATAAAAGTAAAGCGTTTAGATGAAAAAGTTTTAGAATTTCTAAAAGGAGAAAATGAAGATGGAGAGGTTTTTTGCAGTAATGCCAAACAGTTAAAAAAACTATATCATCCATCAGACATTGAAGTTTTTAAAAAACAAATAGTGAAAGATAAAGATGGAACAGAAACAGGGCAACTTATTTTAGGAAGTCCGTTAACTTCATCTATTAAAAATCCAATGGCAATGCGTGCTTTGCATCAATTGCGTAAAGTTTTGAATACATTGATAGTTGAAGAACAAGTAGATTCATCTACTCGAATTCATATTGAAATGGCTCGTGAATTGAACGATGCCAATAAACGAAAAGGAATTCAGGATTATCAAAATGAGAATAAAAAAGAGCGTGAAAAGTATAGAGATGAAATTAAGAAACTCTATTTAGCAGAATGTAATAAAGAAATCGAGCCAACGGTTGATGATTTATTACGTTATCAACTATGGATTGAGCAAGACAGGAAAGAGATTTATGAGAATGGAAACAGTATTAGCATATGCGATATTATTGGAGATAATCCTGCCTACGATATAGAACACACGGTTCCAAGAAGTATCTCGCAAGATAATTCGCAAATGAATAAAACGCTTTGTAGTCAGAAGTTTAACAGAGATGTTAAAAAGCAAAAAATGCCTTTTGAATTAGGCAATCATTTAGAAATTTTACCAAGAATTGCATATTGGAAAGAAGAAGCTAATAATTTGAGCAGAGAAATAGAAATGATTATTCGCTCGACAAAAACCGCGGCAACCAAAGAAGCTAAAGACAAAAAAATAAGAAGAAGGCACTATTTGACTTTGAAGCGAGATTATATTCAAGGAAAATACGATCGTTTTGTGTGGACAGAGCCGAAAGTAGGTTTTAAAAACAGTCAAATTCCAGATACAGGAATAATTACGAGATATGCGCAAGCCTATTTGAAGTCGTATTTTAGTAGAGTAGAAAGTGTAAAAGGCGGAATGGTTGCCGAGTTTAGAAAAATGTGGGGAATTCAGGAAAGCTATCAAAAAGATGGCAAAAAGTATTTTGAAGAAAAAGACAGAAGCAAGCACACACATCACACTATAGATGCAATTACCATCGCGTGTATGACCAAAGACAAATATGATGTGTTGGCACATGCTTGGACTTTAGAGGATAAAGAGCAAATCACCGAAGCTAGAAAAATTCTTGCCGACTCGAAACCTTGGAAAACCTTTAAAGAGGATTTAAAAAAAATTGAAGAAGAAATTTTGGTCTCGCATTATACGCCTGACAATGTTAAGAAGCAATCTAAAAAGATTGTGAGAATTAGAGGTAAGAAGCAATATGTTGCTGAAATTGAAAGAGATTTTAATGGAAGAGCTATTCCTAAAAAAGATGTTCAGGGAAAGATTATTTACAAATTAGATAAGGACGGTAAAAAACTCCCAAGATTGCAGCAAGGTGACACTATACGGGGTTCTTTGCATCAAGATAGTATTTACGGAGCAATTAAAAATCCTTTAAATATAGAAGAAATTAGATACGTAATTCGTAAAGATTTGGAAAGTATAAAATCTTCAGATATCGAAAGTATTGTGGATGAAAGTGTAAAAGAAAAAGTAAAAAAAGCTGTAGCAAATAAAGTTTTGATGCTTTCTTCTAATCCGCAACAGAAAAACAAAGTCGATGGGCAAGTTTGGATGAATGAAGAAAAACAGATTCCAATTAATAAAGTTCGTCTATACGCCAGTTCAGTCAAAAATCCATTAGAAATAAAAGAACATAGTTTATTATCAAAATCTCGTCACGAACACAAACAAAAAGTTTATGGGCAGAATGATGAAAATTATTGCATGGCGATTTATGAATTGGATGGGAAGAGGGAATTTGAATTAATTAATAATTTTAATTTAGCGAAGTTAATTAAGGATAAACAAGGCTTCTATCCACTATTTAAGGAAAAGGATGTAAAAGGAAAAATAGTTCAGGTTCCAATTGCTAAAAGGAATGGTATGGACTTAATTTTGAAGAGAGGGCAACAAGTTGTTTTTTATGATAAAGATGTTGAGAATCCCGATGATGTTTTTGAATTAGTAGATTTAAAAGGAAGAATTTACATTATTGAAGGACTGTCTATTCAGAGAATTGTAAGGCCTTCAGCGAAAATTGATGAATATGGTGCTATTATGTTTCGTTATTTTAAAGAAGCAAGGAAAGCAGATGAAATTAAAAAAGATAATTTCAAGCCAGATGGTGGTTTCAAATTAGGAGAAATAAAACCAACAAGAAAAATGAACCATAATCAGTTTACCGCTTTTATAGAAGGAATTGATTTTAAGGTGTTGCCATCGGGTAAGTTTGTCAAAATTTAAAAATTTAATTATGGATGAATCAAAATTAACAAAAGAGCAAATTCAAAAGATACAAGCAAAAATTGATATCGCGGTGAAAAGTAGTTTTAGCACTAAGACAAAAGAAGAGCTATTAGTACACATCAAGAAAAAATTAAATATTTAGTTTTGTCATTCCGACGAAGGAGGAATCACATAACGAGAGTCTTGTGTGAAATTTAAACCAAAAATGTAGTTATGAATAACAATATGATAGAGTATAACGAAGGGTATCATGCATATTATGTTTACATAATTACTAATAAATACTGTTCAACTTATTATATAGGTATGACCAATAATTTAGGAATACGGCTAAAACAGCATCGAGAAAATATATCAAAAGGAACAAAAACTTTTGCATCAAAATATAATATTGAGTTTTTGGTATTTTACGAAAAGTTCATTTGGGTTCAAAAGGCAATCGAAAGAGAAAAAGAATTAAAAGGGTGGAGAAGAGAAAAGAAATTAGCATTAATCAAAACGTTTAATCCTCAATTTAAATTTTTAAACGATCGATTTATGAATAAAAATAATCTATAATTTTGTCATTCCGACGAAGGAGGAATCACATAACGATAGGAATTTGGTTCTTTTGCATTAAACCAAAATAAAACAATATATTGAATTTACTGGTAAAATGGAAAAATATTTAGTGGTTTGTCATTCAGACGAAGGAGGAATCACATAACGATAGGAGTTTAGATCTTTTGCATTAAACTAAAAAAAGACACTATGCTAAATTTACTGTTGAAATAGAAAATTATCTAGTGGTTTGTCATTCCGACGAAGGAGGAATCACATAACGTGAGCAACTGATGTGATTCCTCTTTTGGTCGGAATGACAAAAAAAGAAAAGTTCTTTGACATACAGTTTTTCAACGTCTTAAACATCTCAAACCACAACTGAAAGTTATGGCGTCCGCCCAGCAGGGACGCGAGAACTTTCAGGTTGTGGTTTGATTAAAGATTAGAAAACACGATATTTTCTGCTGATATGATTCTTGCCTCTACACAGTTGTGGTTTGATTAAAGATTAGAAAACACGATATTCGTTATCGACAACATCGCCAAGACGCATAAGTTGTGGTTTGATTAAAGATTAGAAAACACGATATTAAATGGGCTTCCCCAGATTTTAAACCCCTCGTTGTGGTTTGATTAAAGATTAGAAAACACGATATTAATAACCTTGTATTTATTTGTCGTTTCCTTGTTGTGGTTTGATTAAAGATTAGAAAACACGATATTAGCAGCATTAAAACTATTCCCATTTGAAGTGTTGTGGTTTGATTAAAGATTAGAAAACACGATATTGTCGATGTGTTTAGTCTCTACCATCGTAATGTTGTGGTTTGATTAAAGATTAGAAAACACGATATTGTTTGCTTTTTATAGCAGTGTATTTCGCTTGTTGTGGTTTGATTAAAGATTAGAAAACACGATATTTCAGTTCCTTTTCTGCCTTCTTTAATTCGTGTTGTGGTTTGATTAAAGATTAGAAAACACGATATTCTGTACTGTTAAGGGAATATTGAAATCTTGGTTGTGGTTTGATTAAAGATTAGAAAACACGATATTCCAACTAAAATAAACCAAACCATCGTTTGTGTTGTGGTTTGATTAAAGATTAGAAAACACGATATTGAGTGTTAGCGGTAGTGCTAAAGTTACATTGTTGTGGTTTGATTAAAGATTAGAAAACACGATATTCAAAGGCCCTTCGTAATAACTTGTAAAGAAGTTGTGGTTTGATTAAAGATTAGAAAACACGATATTTCAACGCTGGCATCAAAGAAGTAGCTACTGGTTGTGGTTTGATTAAAGATTAGAAAACACGATATTAGATTGCTTCTTGAGGATAATAGAAACGTGGTTGTGGTTTGATTAAAGATTAGAAAACACGATATTTTTGCCTTTTCCGTATTCTTCAATCGGTAGGTTGTGGTTTGATTAAAGATTAGAAAACACGATATTCCGTACATGTTCGCTGTGAATCCGTGTCCAGTTGTGGTTTGATTAAAGATTAGAAAACACGATATTTTTCAAGAAAAGAGAGTTGAAGAATGTGGGTTGTGGTTTGATTAAAGATTAGAAAACACGATATTTGATCCAAAATTTGATAGTTTAGGCTCGTTGTTGTGGTTTGATTAAAGATTAGAAAACACGATATTGATTACATACTTTATAAAGGTGTGAATTATGTTGTGGTTTGATTAAAGATTAGAAAACACGATATTAACGTAAAAGAATCTAGTTTAGTCGTGTTTGTTGTGGTTTGATTAAAGATTAGAAAACACGATATTTCTATCTATCTATCATCTATCTATCATCTGTTGTGGTTTGATTAAAGATTAGAAAACACGATATTCTCTAAATTATTAAAATCAGTTACTAGGTGTTGTGGTTTGATTAAAGATTAGAAAACACGATATTCGTCATCACAAACAAGGCTTGCTAATAGTGTTGTGGTTTGATTAAAGATTAGAAAACACGATATTTAAGTTGGCGTATTTGCCGTAGGGTGGATTGTTGTGGTTTGATTAAAGATTAGAAAACACGATATTAACAGTTGAAGATTTACTTTACCTAAACATGTTGTGGTTTGATTAAAGATTAGAAAACACGATATTCTGATTCTGGTGCTAGTTCCGCAATGACTTGTTGTGGTTTGATTAAAGATTAGAAAACACGATATTAGTTGGGTTGTTACCTTCTGATTTTCATAGTATTAAAAGTAAATATCGTATAAAGAAATGCCTCTTTATTGGTTTGATAACCCAATATTGAGGCATTTTTTTGTTTGTAGTGGTAATTTTTCTAAAGGTTTTATAACTTTTGTAAAAAAGTAAAAAATGGTGTATTCGCACATGCGACTCTATTTGTCAACTTGGAAATGGCACAAAACAAGAGAGCAACATAATTGAGACGCTTCCAGCGTGACAAATAGCAAGAGAACAAAATAGTTTGCGATAATTCGGAATTAATAGTAATGAAAATTTGTGCCAAAATAGCAAGATAAAAAAGAGTTTACAATACTATTTTATAAATATTTAGCATTCAAAATGACTATAAGTGATATTGTTTTAAAACAATTCCAATTGTGTGGGTTGCGGTGCTTTTGGGACTTCAGCTTTGCCCCAAAAGTTTAAAATATTTCCAAATTGCTTATCCGTAATTCGTAAAACACTCACTTTACCTAAAGGTGGTAAAAGTCGGTGAATGCGTTTTTCGTGTACATCAGCACTTTCACTGCTCGCACAATGGCGCACATAAACAGAATATTGCATCATGCTAAAACCATCTTTCAAGAGATTACCTCGAAATTGTGAGGCATTTCTTTTATCTTTTTTGGTTTCTGTCGGTAGATCAAAAAATACGAACAACCACATTATTCGATATCCGTTAAGTTCCATAATTTAGGATATTTAATTTTTTTACGGTCACCGGTATAACACTGTTGGAGCGAGCTTGCTGTTTTTTGTAATCCTACCATCAACGGACTTTTCTCCTCTTTGAAATAAACAGTTTGTGTAAGTAATTGCAATAGTTCTGCTTTGATTGCCGTGTTGAGTTCTTGCTCTTGATAACGTTTCATAATATCAAAAACTTTTTCATCAACAATAGGTCTAAAAGGTTCCATAATATCATCTGCAAGAGCAAAAGCATTATACTTACTTTTGTGATGAATCCCCAAAGTATTCAATAATCCGCTTCCAGAAAGTGCTCGTGCGGTCGCAGCTCTCAAGATAGCATAACCATAATTCAAAAAATTGTTTGGATAATCGCCATAACGCTCTCTTTTTATACCATCTTTTTCATGATTGGGTAGTGGGAAATGTTTCCAATACTGTTGTGCCGCAACACCTTCCATATTTGATGTGTCTCCGCTCAGAACCTTACTAGCTAGAAATTCAAAAGTGTTTTTGCTAGCCGTTATTTTGGCTAATAATTCTCCTTGATTTTTAATTTTTTCAACAATAGTTTGCTGCCATAATTGTTTTTTAAGTGGAATGGAAGCTTCAATTTGATTTTTGAATATTTCTTGCTGGATGTGGTGGCTGTTGAGGTTGAGAAACATTCCATTGGGAAGATGGTTGCTACCGCAAATAATAATAGCGGTATTATGTTCAACAACTAGATTCATGGCAGGAATACTCAAGTAGATTTCAGCATGATCAAGTACTAGAAAGCCAATGTCTTCTATTGGAATAGCACTTTCTCTTATTTCTGATTTGATTACTAATTGTTGATTTTTTGTAGTGATTGAAGATTTGCTTTCGATGAGAATTGTTCTTTTGATCATAATTTAAGTTGTTAAATTAATGGCAAATATTTGATTATC
The DNA here is from genome assembly GCF_015751645.1 of Flavobacterium sp. CG_9.1. NCBI lineage: Bacteria > Pseudomonadati > Bacteroidota > Flavobacteriia > Flavobacteriales > Flavobacteriaceae > Flavobacterium > Flavobacterium sp. CG_9.1. The sequence goes on along the minus strand of NZ_JADOVC010000008.1, from coordinate 17,219 downwards.
AATCAAATTAAAGCATTAAATAAGCAACTCCTTTACGGCAAACCTCAATCTGTCTTTTATTTAGTTATAAAAAAAACGTCTTGTTTTAAAAATGTAGTACCATAATAGGAGTATTACAATTTTAAAACAAGACAATTTGTATATTCTTTGAGTAGCTTTTTTCTACTTATTCCAAATCTTCCATGCTTTTTCGGCTTGAAAAATCAGCATGTCTAAGCCGTTTTTAGTTTTGGCTCCTTGTGTTGCTGCTTTTTGTAGAAATTGCGTTTCGGCAGGATTGTATATCAAATCATAAGCAATGTGCTTCGCTGTGAAAAAATCATACGGAAGTAAAGGGAAGGCAGCTACATTTGGACTCGTTCCCACCGGTGTAGCATTTATTATGATTTGGTAATTATCAAATGTTGTTGCGTTGATGCGGCTGTAATCAATTGCCGTTTCACTGGCTTCTCTCGAAACAAATGTGTAGGGAATGTCTAGTTCGTCTAAAGCAAAAGCAACGCCTTTAGATGCGCCTCCGGTACCCAAAATCAGTGCTTTTTTATGATGTGGTTCCAGTAACGGTTGTAATGATTTTTTAAAACCGTAATAATCCGTATTGTACCCTTTTAACTTTCCTTTTTTGGTAATTCTAATCGTATTAACAGCTCCAATTAATAGCGCTTTTTTCGAAAGTTTATGCAAAAATGGAATTACTGCTTCCTTATACGGAATAGTAACACTCATTCCCTTGAGGTCGGGCGTGTTTTTAACAACTTCGAGAAAGGCATTTATTTCTGGAATATCAAAATTCTCATACGTGCAACCTTCAAAGTTTTCGCTATTAAATTTATCTGTAAAATATCCTTTCGAAAAGGAATAACTTATATTGCGACCTACTAATCCAAAGCGCTTTCTAACGATATCAACCATTATAATTTTTTGTGTTTTGCAATATAATTTTGCACCATTTTTTTTGCCCAAACTACTGGAAATAAATCTTCCAAAAGAATATAATTCTCAAAATTCAGTCGCAAGGCATTGCTTAAATGGAATTTTGCTTTTGTAGTATCCGTTAGCATAAAGTACAACCCTGCTAAACGGTATTCTACTTCATTCTCTTCTGGAAAATATTCGGTTGCTTGCAATAAAGTCTGAATAGCACTTTCGAATTCTCCTAAAAATTGTAATATGTCTACCCAGAACAACCAAGTTTCTAAGGAATGATCCCCAAATTCTACTGCTTTTCTATAGCCAAACTCCGCTTCTTCAAAGAAATTCATTTGTTTGTTTATGGAAGCAAAACGTTTCCAATACAACCTATTTTGATTGTCAATTGCTAATGCTTTATTGACATAAAATAGTGCTTTTTGAAAGTTTTTTTGGCGAACATAAAAATCAGTTATGGCAATCCAACCCTTGTCTAAAAGTGGATCTTCATGTACTGTTTCATTAAAGTATTTTAAGGCTAAAACGGAATTACCTAGCTTTTCATAGCATTTTCCCATTCGCAGTAGCGCATACGAAGTTGCATCATCCAATTCAATTGTTCTACTATAGCTTTCAATAGCTTCTTCATATTTTTTTAATCGTTCAAAAGCTTTTGCTTTTTCCATGAATGCACCTAGGAATTCATCGTCAATTAACGTAGCGTAATCAAAGGCACGAATGGCATTCTCATATTCTTTTACTCCATAATGCAACCTACCCAGCTGGTGCCAAGCGATTTCGCTATACGGATTTTTGTCGATGTATTTTATTAGATAGCTGATAGCCTCTTGGTTTTGATCTAAAAATTCAAAACAATACACTACGTTATACAGTGCTGATTGGTCTTCTAGATCTTCTTCTAAACACTTGATGAAGCTTTCTTTTGCCATTTCAAGGTTGTCCATAAATAGATATTCCATGCCTATTAAGTTATAGACATCAGCATTATCATCCGTATATTTTAAAGCGATTCTTAATAATTCAACTGCTTTTTCGTGTTGGTCTCTTTTTGAATAGATATTGGCTTTTTGAATGTAAATTTCTTCGTTCGTTGGCTCAATAGCATACAATTCATTCAATAATTTTTCGGCTAATTCTAGTTTGTCATCAAAGACTAACATCTCCACTTGAACTAATTTTAGTCCAGTTGATTTTGGGTGTTGTTCTAATGCTAGTTTTAGCGCTTTTTTTGCCAATGCGGCCTTACCCATATCGAGATAATGAAGAATAATTTCTTCAAATTCTTCAGAGTCAAAAAAGAGCACTTTGTTGGTTTTCAACATCGACTCAAATTTAGACAGGGATAAGTTATAGTCTTCTTCTTCGTTGCTTAATTGCATCTTTGTTTTTTTAGAATTTGGCCTTATTAAATGTAGGCATCCTTACTGTTAATGTGAGGAGCAGCAGGAATTGTTTTAAACAATTTAATTAACAAAATCCAGGCTGTTTTTGTACTAATTTCCATGCTTGATACAGGTGGAAATCTTTTTTACTGTCCTTCTCTAAACGAAGGTGAAAAATGGCAATTTTGCTTTAGGATGGGATAAGAGTCCGCACGTATGTTGGCAGGATTCTCCTAAAGAAACTAATTTTTATTCAAAATCGAATCCATTACTTCTAGCATGATTGCACAACCTTCTCGAATTTCTTCATTAGAAATGGTCAGCGGTGGCGTGATTCGGATGGCGCATCCTTCAAATAGCAACCAGAATAAAATGAGCCCTTTGTCTTGACATTGCAGAATCACTTCATTTGTTATGTCGGCACTTTTAGTCATTGCGGCAAGCATTAATCCTTTTCCTCTAATCTCCTCTATCAAAGGATGTACCAAAAGTGATCGGAATAGATTTTCTTTCTCTAAGGCTTCAGGCATTAGATTGGTCTCAGTGATTTCTTGCAAAGTAGCTAAACAGGCTGACGCAATGACAGGATGACCCCCAAAGGTGGTGATGTGTCCTAGTTTTGGATTATCACTAAGGAGATCCATCATTTTAGCCGAAGCGGTAAAAGCACCTACGGGCATGCCGCCACCCATTCCTTTTCCCATTACTACAATATCAGGAACGACATCGTAATTTTGGAATCCAAAAAGCTTTCCAGTTCTTCCAAAACCAGGTTGAATTTCATCCAGAATCATTATCGCGCCTACTTCGTCACAGCGTTGACGTACTTTTTTAAGAAAATCATCATGGGGTTGAATAAATCCTGCACCACCTTGAATGGTTTCTAATATGATTCCTGCAGTTTTGGTAGTGATTTTTTGTAAATCATCTTCGTTATTAAAAGTGATAAAATCGACATCTGGCACTAAGGGGCGGAAAACTTGCTTGCGCTCTTCAAAACCCATCACGCTCATCGATCCCATGGTATTTCCATGATAAGCGTTGTGACATGAAATTAGTTGGCTTCTTCCTGTAGTTCGTCTGGCGAGTTTTAGAGCGCCTTCGATCGCTTCTGTGCCAGAATTTACCAAATAGGTTTTGTCTAAAGGAGCGGGTAGCAGTGATGCTAATAATTTGCAATATTCAACTGCTGGACTTTGTGAATATTCGCCATAAACCATCACGTGTGAATATTTGTCTAGTTGCTGCTTTATGGCATTATTGACTCTTGGATGTTGATGTCCCAGTGCACAAGCAGAAACTCCAGCAACAAAATCTAAATATTTTTTATTAGTGGTATCGAAGATGTAAGAACCTATAGCATGCGAGATTTCCATACCCAATGGATAAGGAGTTGTTTGTGCTTGGTATTTTAGAAAATCACTATTCAATTTTTTATAAATTTAACCGCCAACTTTGAAAAATTTGTAAAGTTCGCGTAGTTTTTAAAGATGCTTATTTGTTTATGTGTCTTAAATTGAAAAGCAATACTTTTCACTTTTTATTCACTTTCTTCTTATCGTAATTCAGAGTTTCCTTCCTAATTTTCATAGGAATATCCTCTTTAGCTTCGGCTGATGTAGTTGCTTTTGCTATTTTTTCATTATCTTCATTTTCTTCGGGTGGAAAGAGGTCGTCTTTCGATTTTATTCGCTCGTCTCCGCGCCAGACTAGCCCTCTTAGCTTTCTTGCATTTTCAGGTAAATCTTTTTCGGGGTAAATATCGCCATCTACTTGCTGAAAGAAAGTAATGGTTTCTATCTCATTTTTTTCTAAAAGGAGATTAATTTTGCTACTTACATTTTTATTGATGCCTATGAGTTCTTGCGCTTCATTTCGCATATAATAGATAACTTCGGCATTTTTGACAATGTCCACGTCTCGTAGTTTTCCTTCCTCAAATTTACCATAGAGATTTTGTCCCTTGACTTGATTATATCCTGTTCCTATGGTGTCTTTGGAGACTATAAAGGTATTTTCAAGGACTTTTAGTGAATCTAGCTTTTGGGTGGTGTTATTGCCTATAAGGTGCATGATGTCACCTGTTATTTGACTTTCTCCATTCCAAAGTATTGGATTTCCAATCATTTTTGTCAAAGCAGTTTTTGAACTGGAATGTATTGAATCACATTTGCCGCTCATATCCGTTTTATAAAATCGAACGTTATTGAATGCTCTAATGATTCGATTTCCTTCTTTACCGGTTACCATTAATTTCCTCCCATGGATGTAAACGGAGTCATTTTCGACAAAATTCACTGCAACGGCTCTTTTAGTAACATACATGGAATCCAGTTTTTTATATACTTCGGCATAATGTCCTTTTACAATGCCTCGATTGATAGAATCTGTTATCTTGACATTACGCGTGGCTGATGCAAATTCCCGATTTCTGTCATAATACAAACTGTCGCCTTTAATCACTCGATCATCGTATTTGATGTAGGATTTATTCAGGAAATGGGCCAGATTTTTTTTGGTGTCATAAAACCCTTTTTCGGTGTAAATAAAATTGGCTTTACTGGTTATCGTGGAAGGTCCAAAAAGATATGAATGCCCAGAATTACTGAAATAATCCAAGTGATTTGATTTTATGACATACGTTGGATTTGTGATGGTAACGGCCGTAAGGAATTGAAATTTTTTTTGTTTCACATAATATCTTCCAGAATTACTTTTAAGGGTATTGTCTTTGTTTGTAATTGTTCCAGGAGTATCGTAAAATACTTCTTGAATATTTCGGTCAAAATTGATTATTTCGGTTACCAAAGTTGCGTCTGGCGAACTCATCACTGCATCTCCAGAAGCATAGGCTTTTTTTACATTTCCGTTGTATTCTGCATATTTGCTGTTCAAAAATAAGGTATCGCCTTGCACCATTTGTACATTTCCAAAAGCCTTGATGTAATTTTCCTTCTGGAAATAATACGCTTTGTTGCATGTCATTACAACGCCATCATGATTCACGCGAACGTTCCCTATAAGCAATAATGCATCAGGAATTTCTACTTGATTTACATCAGCAAAATCAGAGTTTTCTACAATAATTTTTTTCGGAGCTTGCGCCAAAACTAAATTAGTAATTAGCAATAGGAGACAATAACGAAGGAAAAACAGCGATTTCTTCAATGGATTTAATTTTTGTCAAATTTATGAAAAAGGAAACAATCCTAATCCATATTAGGATTTATTTATAATTAGTCCAAAGGGACATAATAGCGAATGTTTCATCTTTTGAAAGTTATTAACAAATTATGGAACTCCTTCGTTGTAGTTTCCGTCTCAATTAAATACAAATCTTAAATTTTAATGCGTATCGACTGGGATTATTTAAAAAACAGTAAATTTAAAAATTGATATTTAGTTTACGATAAAGGAATTGAAATCAGCATAAATATTTTTATACAATGAAAAAAATAACTATTGTTGCAGGGATAAGTGCGGTACTTTTAGCATCGGCTTGTAAAACGAAAGATTTAAAAATGAATGTAGAAAAGAAAGAGGACGTCTCTACTAAAAAAGAAGTGGTTTATCAGGTCTTTACTCGATTATTTGGGAATAAAAATACCGCTAATAAACCATGGGGAACTATTGAAGAAAACGGAGTAGGGAAGTTTAACGATTTTACAGATAAAGCGCTACATGAAATTAAGGACTTAGGCGTTACTTATGTTTGGTATACTGGAGTTCCACATCATGCTTTAATTCGCGATTACACTGCAATAGGAATTTCAAATGATGATCCAGAAGTAGTAAAAGGTAGAGCAGGGTCTCCTTATGCTGTGAAGGATTATTACAATGTAAACCCAGATTTAGCAGTAAATCCGTCGAATCGTTTAGAGGAGTTTGAGTCCTTAATTGCCCGAACCCATAAAGCCGGATTAAAAGTGATTATAGATATTGTTCCTAATCATATAGCGCGCCAATACGAGGGTAAGACTAATCCTTTGGGCGTTAAAGATTTTGGTGCGGAGGACGATGTAACGGTAGATTACAAAAGAAATAATAACTTCTATTATATTCCGAATACTACTTTTGAAATACCGGACATGGCAAAACCATTAAATGGAGAAAGTAATCCCTTAATTGATGGGAAGTTTGAAGAAAATCCAGCTAAATGGACCGGAAATGGTTCTCGTATGGCTAAACCGGATAAAAATGACTGGTACGAAACCGTCAAAATAAATTATGGGATTCGTCCGGATGGGTCCAAAGATTTTCCCGAGCTTCCTAGTGGTTTTGATACGAAATCCTATCAGGAACATGATGCTTTTTGGAAGGGAAAAGATGTTCCAGATTCTTGGGATAAATTTAAAGATATTGCTTTGTATTGGACCGCTAAAGGTGTTGATGGTTTTAGATTTGACATGGCCGAAATGGTGCCGTACGAATTTTGGAGCTACATGGATTCAGCTATCAAAGTAAAAAATCCAGACGCCTTTTTGTTGGCGGAAGTCTACAATCCTAAAGAATATCGCAATTACATTCAATTGGGTAAAATGGATTATTTGTATGATAAAGTGGAAACCTACGATAAATTGAAAGATATCATACAGGGAAGAGCACTGCCTGATGGTTTATCAGCTATTCAAAACGGATTATCAGATATAGAGCATCACATGTTGCATTTTCTGGACAACCATGATGAGCAACGTTTGGCTAGCCCAGAATTTGCAGGAACACCACAAAAAGGAAAGCCTTTGATGGTCGTTTCAACAACAATAAGTAGTTCTCCCACGATGGTTTATTTTGGACAAGAAGTAGGAGAGGCCGGAAATGAAAATGCAGGATTTGGAACGCATTCCAGAACATCAATTTTTGATTATATAGGAGTTCCTAGTCATCAACGTTGGATGAATGGAGGTGCATTTGATGGCGGTCTCTTGACTAAAGAGGAAAAAGAATTACGTGATTTTTATAAAAGAATATTGAATTTCTCTTTGAATAGTTCGGCTTTAATGGGAAAATTTCAAGAAATTCAAGAGGTAAATCGGCAAACTACTGCGGGATATGATTCAGGAATTTATGCTTTTACTCGATGGTCAGCTACTCAAAAATTAATTGTTGTTACTAATTTTTCGTGGCTTAGCACTAGCAATTTCGAATTAAAAATCCCTGCTGATATCATTGAAAAATGGAATCTAAAGGATGGAAATTATACTATAAAAGACCAATTATACAATAAAAGTTCTACGCTGCTGCAGGTAGTGAATGGAGAAGGAAAAGTACAAATTACAATTGCTCCATCAGAATCCTTTATTTATCAATTGTAAAAAAAGCGTTTGACAATCAAAAAAAAGGCTGATAAATATTTATCAGCCTTTTTTTGTGAACAAGAAGAAGTTATTTTTTTGGGACAGCATCGTAATTTTCTTGTACTTTTTTCCAATTAATCACATTGAAAAAGCCATCGATATAATTTTTTCGTCGGTATTGGTAGTCTAAATAATAGGCATGCTCCCATAAATCTAAAGCTAATATTGGAGTGCCAGGAACAAGTGCATTTCGCATCAAAGGATTGTCCTGATTTGATGTACTGGTCACCTGAAGTTTTCCTGCGCGATCAACTAATAACCAGGCCCAACCAGAACCAAATTGTTTTGTAGCTTCGTCTTTGAATAAAGTTGTAAAGTTTTCAAACGAGCCAAAATCCCTAGTAATTGCCTCTGCCAATGAGTTTGTAGGTTGACCACCCGCTTTTGGTGCCATGCATTTCCAATACAAGGAATGATTGTAAAAGCCACCCGCATTGTTGCGAAGTGCCGCCTCATTAGGATCCAATTTAGTTAATACTTCTTCTATGGTTAGGTTCTCTAGTGGAGTTCCTAACACTGCTTGATTCAAATTATTAGTATAGGTTAAATAATGCTTAGAATAATGCATTTCTAAAGTGGTTGACGATATACTGGGAGCTAAAGCATCGTAGGTGTAGGGTAGTTTTTCCATTTGAAATGACCCTTCGTTTGCTCTTACGTCATCAGGAGATCCAATAATAGTAGTCGCTTGTTCAGCAGTATTGGGCAACGGTACTTCAACTACTTCTATTAATTTTTTGTTATTACAGGAAAAAGAAATAATTAATAAAAAGGAAATGAGAATTAAAAGAAATTTGTTTTTCATAGTGAACTATTTTTTTAACAGCGATTCAATCATGTCGATGTACTGCTGTTTTGCTTCATCTGCAGTCAGGTGGCTTATTTGCATCCACGCATTTGTTTTGAAGGCATCTCTTAAATGATAAGAAGAAGTTTGTTTTAGATCTAAGATTCCCAGAGTAGCTTGCTTGTAAGAGGCATACAGCCGCAACTGTACATCTTGCGGTAAGGAAGCTTGAGTCATATCAGAAGCTATTTTAACTGCTTCCTGAAATCGAGTATCTAAATCTTTTTTAATCATTATGCTTTGGTCGCAATAACTGTTTTTCCTCCTATTGCTTTTTCATTTAAACTGACATTAATGGGGGTACCTAAAGGCAAAAAGATATCTACTCTTGATCCAAATTTTATAAAACCAGCATCAGTTCCCTGAATAACCTGCATACCTTCTTCGGCATAATTTACAATTCTTCTAGCAAGTGCACCTGCAATTTGACGATAAAGGACTTCTCCGAAAGTTTTATTTTCGATTACAATTGTTGTTCTTTCGTTTTCCTCACTTGCCTTTGGGTGCCAAGCAACTAAAAATTTACCGGGATGGTATTTGCTAAATTTTACAAGTCCACTTAAACCATAACGCGTAACATGTACGTTTATTGGGGACATAAAAATGGATATTTGCAAGCGTTTGTCTTTGAAATACTCACCTTCATAAACTTCTTCAATAACTACTACTTTGCCATCTACAGGAGCAAGGATTTGATTTTCATTTTCAATAGCTACTCTTTTAGGATTTCTAAAAAACTGCAAGATGATAATCAAAAGTAGAAGTGCTGCTATTTGAATAGCCATTTTAAGCCAAATGATGTCTATAAAATTATCAGACAATAAAAGGACAATAGCTGTAAAAATTGTACCTAATAAAATAGATTGGGTTCCTTCTTTATGAAACATAGTTTAAGATTTGATAAAATAAAAAAATTATTGGTGCTACAAATATAACACTATCTAAACGATCTAGGATACCTCCGTGACCGGGCATTATACTTCCGCTATCTTTTACACCGGCGATACGTTTGAATTTGGATTCGATTAAGTCTCCTATAGTTCCAGCAATTCCGACAATAACTGCAATAGAAGTCCAGATGAGGATGGATCTATCACTAAACTCAGGATTGGCTTTGATGTAATATTTTGATATTAAATATCCTGCTAAAACCGCAAAAAGTATTCCGCCTAAAAATCCTTCAATGGTTTTTTTAGGTGATATTTTTTCGAATAACTTAGTTCGTCCTATTGATTTTCCCACAATATAAGCAAATGTATCGTTGGTCCAAATTAGAATAAATAAACCAATTATAATTTTAGGATTATAATCATTTATCCCAAAAGAAATTTTAGTGATAAACACAAAGGGTAGCATGATATACCCTAATAAATACAAATATTTAGAGGAAGTACTTATTTTTTGAATGTTATCATAAAATAAGAAAAGAATGCATTTTATGGAAACTACTAATGCAATAACCAATAAGACAATGTCTAATTGTTGAATATTGATTGAAATTTCTACATTGGTATTGAATAGTTGATTAATAGTTTCAGTTGTGGTCTTGTTGTAATGACTTACTAGCGTTACGGTAGTATACAATAGGACTCCAAAAATAACTGGAAATACTTTAGGTATTTGAATGAGATTGCAAAATTCATAAATTGCAATTATTAGAAAAATTCCAAATAAAATAAAAAAGGTTTCAGTTGAATATAAAATAGAGACGAGCAATAATATGATATAAACAGCTCCTGATATACCTCGTTTTAGAGTTTCATTCATCTTAAAGATCTTCTAAAAGCAGTAAGTAAAGGTTTTTGGCAGAACTTCCGTATTGAGTGAAGTCTTCTTCTTTGGCTTTTTCGAAATATTTTATAGTGGTAATGTTCGTTGGGTAATCTCTTTCGTATTTCTTTTTAATGGCGCTTAACCCATCGCTTTTAGTGCCAAGAATTTGACTTGTTTTAGCTAAAACGATTATGTTTACAGGTAATTCGTTTGGTTTGTTTTGTTTGATTTGTTTTGATGAAAATAGTATGGAACCTTCATCTGCTATTAAGTTCTCACAACTGGCAAGAATGAATTTGGGATTAGCAGGTTTAGTATATTGTAATTTATTGTCATCCAACATTGAGAATAGGTCGGGATCATAACATAAAACGTCACTTTCGAACCAGTCATTTTCCTCTAATATATTTTCAAATTGCTCTTTAATTTCATCAGTGTTTTCACAGTATAAAAATTTCCCTCCATTTTTTTTAAAATTAAAGATAAATTGTTCATCTATTGAGGTCGTGTTTTCAGTATTTGAGTTACTAAATTCACTTTCTTTATCTTCCTCAGAAGTAGGATTACTAGAACCAAAAATTTTTCTAAAAAGACTCATATTTCTGTAAACTGCTATAATTTATTATTTGAAAACGTCCAAAGATAAAAAAATCTTAATTCAAAAGTAGTTTTTGAATTAAGATTTTAAAAATAAATGAATAATGATGTGTTTTTAGGACACGACTTCTTCTAGATTTTTGTCGAAAGTTCTTTTTCCGAAAATAGCTTCTAAATCATCTTTGAAAATAACTTCTTTCTCAATTAGAATATTCGCAAGTTGATTTAGTTTGTCTTTATTCTCTTCTAGAATTTCAATTGCTCTTTGGTACTGACTTTCAATCAGTATTGAAATTTCTTCGTCGATTACTCTGGCTGTTTCTTCAGAATAAGGTTTGGAAAAATTGTATTCGCTTTGTCCTGTTGAATCATAATAGGTAACATTACCTATTTTTTCATTCAAACCGTAAATAGTTACCATAGCCCGTGCTTGTTTAGTGACTTTTTCTAAATCACTTAACGCACCAGTTGAAATCCTGTTGAAAGTTACTTTCTCAGCAGCTCTTCCACCCATGGTAGCACACATTTCATCCAACATTTGATCTGGTCGAACAATTAAACGCTCTTCTGGCAAGTACCAAGCAGCGCCTAGACTTTGTCCTCTAGGAACTATTGTTACTTTAATTAATGGAGCAGCATGTTCAAGCATCCAGCTTACCGTTGCATGTCCTGCTTCATGAATAGCAATCGCTTTCTTTTCATCAGGAGTAACAATTTTATTTTTCTTTTCAAGACCACCAACGATTCTATCAACCGCATCTAGAAAATCTTGTTTATCTACCGCAGTTTTGTTATGTCTAGCCGCTATTAAAGCAGCTTCATTACATACGTTGGCAATATCAGCACCCGAAAAACCTGGAGTTTGCTTGGCTAAAAATTCAGTGTCGAGTCCTTCCACTTTTTTCAAAGGCGCAAGATGTACTTTGAATATTTCAGCTCTTTCGCGAATGTCTGGCAAGTCAACAAAAATTTGTCTGTCAAAACGACCTGCACGCATTAATGCTTTATCCAATACATCAGCTCTGTTGGTCGCAGCTAAAACAATTACGTTTGAGTTTGTTCCAAAACCGTCCATTTCAGTTAACAACTGGTTTAAAGTATTCTCACGTTCATCATTTCCGCCTGACATATTGCTTTTTCCTCTTGCTCGTCCTACCGCATCAATTTCGTCAATGAATATAATTGCTGGAGATTTTTCCTTGGCTTGTTTGAATAAATCACGAACACGGGAGGCCCCTACGCCAACAAACATTTCCACAAAATCAGATCCTGATAAAGAGAAGAATGGTACTTGAGCTTCACCAGCTACGGCTTTAGCTAATAAGGTTTTACCAGTTCCAGGAGGTCCTACTAATAAGGCTCCTTTTGGAATCTTACCTCCTAAATTAGTATATTTTTCAGGATTTTTTAAGAATTCAACAATCTCTTGAATTTCTTCTTTCGCTCCTTCTAAACCAGCTACATCTTTAAAAGTAGTTTTGATATCTGTTTTTTCGTCAAAAAGTTTTGCTTTTGATTTTCCAATGTTGAAAATCTGTCCGCCACCACCTGCGCCACCACCAGACATTTTTCTCATGATAAATATCCAAACAGCAATGATGATAATTATGGGTAAAAGGCTAATTAAAATGTCTGACCAATTATTTTTTGGTAAGAAATTAAAGTCCTTCAATTTACCTTCAGCAACTGCTTTTTCTAGTTTGTTTTGGAATATTTGATCATTACCAATGTCAAAGGTATAATGTGGTCCTTTGTTAGGTCTGTCAAAAACATCTTTAGAAACTTTCTTGTGTACTGCATCTTTCATTGCAGCAGCATTTAAAAATACTTCCGCTTCTGTTTTGTTGTAAACAATAACTTTTTCAATTTGTCCTTTTTCTAAAAAGTCGTTAAACTTTGAAGAGGTTAACTGCCCAGGTTCGTTTAAGCTCGAACCACCAGTTATGAAACTTATAAATAAGAAAATTAATAATATTGCAGCGTAAATTAGCCAAGGGCTTACTTTAAACTTATTCGGATTGGGATTATTTTCTTTAGCCATTACTAGGGATTATGTGTCTTTAGTATTTATTTTCTATGGTTGTTATTTTAGCATCGCCCCACAAACTTTCGATGTTGTAATATTCTCTAATGTGTTTTTGAAATACATGTACAACAATATTTACATAGTCCATTAATACCCATTCTGCATTATCCGTTCCTTCAACATGCCATGGCTTGTCTTTCAATTCTTTTGAAACTGTTTTTTGGATGGAGTTTACGATGGCGTTAACTTGTGTATTTGAATTACCGTTGCAAATAATGAAATAGTCGCAAACTGCCGTATCTATCTCTCTTAAATCTAGTATTGTAATATCATTACCTTTTACTTCTTCTATTCCCTTAATGATATTCGCCAATAGGACGTCATTATTTATAGTCTTTTTCGCCATGAATTATTTTTATATAAGTTTGTAAAGTTACCATTTTTTGTGATTATTTTTGAACCTTAACACAATATTAAATTCTGTTCCACAAAAAAACGTAAAATGAAAGTTATCAAACTCGATGCCATAGATTCTACAAACGCATTCCTTAAAGGCTTATCTAGTAAACAGGACCTGGAGAACTTCACGGTTGTGACTGCAGAGTGTCAAACAAAAGGAAAGGGTCAAATGGGCGCCGTTTGGGCTTCTGAGGCGAGTAAAAACTTAATAATGAGTATTTTGGTCAAAGATTTTTTGTCTGATATTTGTCAGATATTCAATCTAAATGTAGCCGTTTCTCTTGCTGTAATTGAAGTATTAGAAACGATGAAGATTCCTGATCTTAGTATTAAATGGCCGAACGACATAATGTCATACAACAAAAAAATAGGTGGCATTTTGATAGAAAATAGTATCAAAAGTGACGGAACGATTATTTCTGTAGTAGGGTTGGGACTCAATGTGAATCAAACTAATTTTGAAAATTTACCAAAAGCTTCCTCATTAGCGGTTATTTCTGGAGCAACTTTCGACCCAGAAGAGCTTCTCATGTTAATTGGTACTGGAATAGAACAAATGATCGCATTGTGGAAACAGTTTCCCACTACTCTATGGGACAGCTACATCAATAATTTGTACAAAAAGGGAATTCCAATGGCTTTTTCAGCTCAAAATGGCACCAATTTTATGGGAATTATTCAAGGTGTTTCTGATATTGGTAAATTGCAAATTATGCTAGAAGATGATTCAGTTGTAGCATTTGACATTAAAGAAATTCAAATGTTGTACTAAAATTCTATTTTTATAGACTAAAATTCTCCCCTAAATAAAATTTGATGAGGGCATAATTATACATTAATTCATATTTAGAGGTAATTAGCTCTGCTTGGGCATTGTTAAAATTCATTTTAGTAACGTTTAGTTCATTGATATTGATTTTTCCTAGTCCAAATTTCAATAAGTCAGCTTCATAACTTTTACTCGAAAATTCAAAGGCAATGGTAGCGGATTCCTTTTTTTTGATTGCTGTTTTGGTGTCAGTTATTGCTTTTAATATTTCTTTGGAAAGTCGGTTCTGTTCTATTTGAGTTTCGGCTATGGATTGATTATAATTGAGTTTACTTATTTTTATTTTGGCGAAATTCTCAAATTGGCTAAAAATAGGAATTGTTAAATTTAATCGAAGTCCTTTTGATAAATTAGTATCAAACTGCTCCTGGAAGGGAACCAAAGGCTCTTTAATATTGTAATTAGTTCCAATCATAAACCGCATACTTAAGGAAGGGTATAAGGAGGCTTTAGCAATTGAAATTTAAGTTTGCATTTGTTGTACCTTTATGATTTGCATCAAATAAGAAGGATGTATTTCGACTGCTCTTTTCGTTAAATAGTATTGATCTTCATTCATTTCAATAGCGACATTCATTTCTAAATCAAGCTTAACTAAAGTGATATCACTTTCTAAAGGAATATTCATTAATTGTTTGATACTGATTAAATTGTCCGTTAAATGATTTTGATTCGTTAATAAAGTCAATTCTTCCGTTGCTTTTTGGGATTTAATTTTAAACACTTCGCTCTCACTAATTACACCAGATTCGTACTTTAAAACGGCTAACTCCAATTGTTCTTCACTTGATTTAATTTGTTCCTGATTCGAAATAATAATTTCCTGCAGGTATAAAATCGTAATGTATTTCTGAGCCAAATTGATGGTAATTTCATTTTCTATTTTTTGAATATTGGCATCGTTTATTTTTACGTCTTGCTTTGCTGATTTAATGGTGTTTATAGTCGAAAAGCCAGAAAATAAATTATACTCAGCTTCAAGGTCTCCTGAATAATTTTCAATTTTTTTATTGACAAATAAATTAGTGTCTGGATCTATTTCTCTACCCCAGGATTTTTTGTTTTCAACCGTTCCATTTACAAAGGGTAAAAATTTCCCATAACTAGATCTGTATTTGTAATTGCTTATTTCCCTGCTTAGATGCGCATTTTTTAGTGCTAGATTATTTTGTAATGCTAACTCTAGACAGTTGGTAAAGGACAAATAATCTTGTCCCAAAATTACATTTGAGAAGAGAAAAAGTACAATAACACTAAGTCTGGTTTTCATGGCAGTTAATTCAAATTAGAGTCTATTTTATTAAATAGTTTTTTCATGATGTATTGATACAGTTTCATTTTTTCGATAATTACTTCTCCTTTCAGTTTGTAGCCCGCTTTAAGATTAATATTTGGATTGTATTTTTGAATAGTTGCTAAACAATAAAAGGTTTTCTCTACATCCGAAGCCGATACGTAGGTGATTTTTCCTTTAACAGCTCCAAAACGGTAGTAGTTGTACGCATCCAGTTTTAAGTTTATTTCTTGTCCCTTTTTAATATAAGCAAGGTCCTTCTCATCTAAAATTACCTTGGCATAAAAGGCCTCTTTTTTAGGCGCAATAATGGTAAGAATATCGCCTTTATTTACGATTTCAAGATTTTGTCGTGCGTTAAAAAGAGTCGATATAGTGCCGTTTATGGGCGCAATTATTAGCAGTTTTCCTAACTCGTCTGAAATGTAAATCAGATTGGATTTTCCATCCTTGATAAGGGTTTCTAGTTCTATAATGTCTTGCTGATAATTATGAATTTGGTTTTCTACATCAATTATATTGCGAAGTAAATCATTATTTGTTTTTTGATAATTATTGGACAAATTTTCAAAATCATAATTTTTCACCTCGTAACTTGACTTAATATCTACTTGTCCTTTCTTATCATCGAGATTTTTGTTTTTAGTTTCAATCAATTCGTATTTTGATATGGCACCTTTAGCGTATAATACGGAATCAGTTTGAAATTTATCGGTTAGAATCGACGTTTGTTGCGATGATAGATTGATTTTACTATTCAAGGATGTGATTTCTTGCTCGACTTTTTTACGATCTGTTTGGTAAATATTAGATTGGATATTTAATAATTGTTTTAAAGAATTTTTACGATTTTGAGTATTATGAATCAATTTTTTTATAATATTTATTTTATGCTTCATACCAGTAACATCCGTATTTATGATTTCAAAATCGGATCTGGTTTTTTTGTTTTCAAGTAGGAAGAGCGTATCTCCTTTTTTAATTTCCTCTCCCTCTTTTACCAAAACTTTGATGACTTTAGCTTCATTGGGGGCATTGATTTTTAGTTGTGGTGTGTCAGAAAAGATTTGGCCTTCTTTAAAACTCACTGTGTCATTCATTTTAATGGTAAAAATTAAAATTACTGTGATGATAAGGAATGCCACTAAAAACCTGTTTAAAATTTTAATAAACCGGATTGACTTCGTGTTGTAGTATAAAGAGTTCTCCATTAGTTATTTTATATTTTTTATTAAAATTGATGTTGGTTATTGGTTCATGTGATATGATGATGTAGGTTCTGGCTTGGTCTTCATCGATCATGGTTTCTACTTTATTCCTTGATTCTAGATCCATTCCTGATAATACTTCATCTAAAATAATGAGCTCAGCCTCAGCAAACAAAGCGCGAAGTAGGAGGATTTTTTTACGCTGTCCAGTAGAAAGATTTTTTCCGTTTTCATTGATTATAAAATCCAGTCCATCATCTTTTGAGGCGATATAATCATAAAAATTGATCTTTTTTGCCATATCTAAAATAGCGATGACTGAAATGTCCTTTCCTAAAATAATGTTGTTTTGAATGGTATCATTGAATAAAGTATCTTCATTGGTCACTAGCAAAATTTTATCTCGCATAGCATCATCATTATAGAATTTTTGAGGTGTTCGGATAATTACTTATACTTTTTATGTAAATTTAAAGAATGGAAAAATTTACAGGAGAAAGTATTTTAGAATTCACCGATA